>NC_010830.1:0-300000 GCF_000020565.1 Candidatus Amoebophilus asiaticus 5a2 | reverse complement strand
CGACAAACAATGCCACAAATACCAATCCTGGACAGCCAATGAGTTCAAGGGGTAATAATGGTCATATTAGGAGAAACAGAAACACTACTCCCAATGCTGTTAATTTAGATATTGCTATAGATAGTGAAGGTGTATTAGAAATAATGCAAGACGGATATGGTTTTCTTAGATCTGCGGATTATAATTATTTGGCTAGTCCTGATGATATCTATGTATCCCCTTCACAGATTAAACTATTTGGCCTTAAAACGGGAGATACTGTTAAAGGTGCTGTAAGGTCACCTAAAGAGGGAGAAAAGTATTTTGCTTTGCTCAAAGTAGAGACTGTAAATGGTAGAACTACTGAAGAAATCAGAGATAGAGTTTCTTTTGAATACTTGACGCCACTTTTTGCTCAAGAACGATTAAGATTAGATAATGGTCCAACTCAGTATTCAACCAGAATATTAAATCTGTTTGCACCAATTGGAAAAGGACAGCGAGGTATGATTGTGGCACCTCCAAAAACTGGAAAAACTGTTCTGCTTAAAGAAATAGCCAATGCCATTGCTGCTAACCATCCAGAAGTATACCTTATCGTACTACTTATAGGCGAGCGCCCAGAAGAAGTAACGGATATGTCTAGAAGCGTTAATGCAGAGGTTATTGCCTCTACTTTTGATGAACAAGCCGAACGTCAGACTAAGGTTGCTAGTATGGTGTTAGAAAAGGCTAAGCGTATGGTAGAGTGTGGTCATGATGTAGTAATACTGCTTGACTCTATTACACGTTTAGCACGTGCTTATAACATTGTTATTCCGTCTTCAGGTAAGATTCTGTCAGGTGGGGTAGATGCTCATGCATTATATAATCCTAAGAGATTTTTTGGTGCTGCACGTAATGTAGAAGAGGGGGGATCTCTTACTATTCTGGCTACTGCACTTATTGATACAGGTTCAAAAATGGATGAAGTAATCTTTGAAGAATTTAAGGGTACTGGTAATATGGAGCTGCAACTCGATAGAAAGCTTGCTAATAGACGTATCTATCCTGCTATGGATGTTCCTGCTTCTGGTACACGTAGAGAAGACTTACTAATGGACAAAGAAGTTCTGTCACGTGTTTGGATTTTACGTAAATTTATGGCAGATATGACTTCTATTGAAGCTATGGAATTCTTATTAGGTAAAATGAGAGGAACCAGAAACAATGAGGAATTTTTAGCTTCTATGAGTGATACATAAGCACTATATAATATACAGTACTGTTTGACAAATTAGGCTCTCTACTATTATAGAGGGCCTAATTTTTTTTAACCATTTATGCGTGTGTTTGCGGGCGTACTACCTTTAAAATGAGCTAAAAATACATGTTTTATTTAGCAACTAGCTATAAAAACTATTGTTGATGGTTAGTATACGGCTAATTTTATAGTTATCTCGTGTTTTATTCTTAGCAACCAAGTGCTTCTTTGTACTTAAAATAACGTATTTCTAGTATTGGCAGACCCGTGAACGCGTACCCATTTATAATTTTTTGGTAAAGAAGTCATATAGCTGAAATAAAGATTTTAATATATAGACTATATGATTGGCTGTATATAAATTCCCTAATATTTATATGCTTTTTTGAAAAAGCCAAACAAATAGCATCCTTACTATGAGAACTAGCTTTTTGTTGTGAACAAAGCTCAATTCTTTTATCAGCCAACATATCTTCTATTAGATAGTTAGTATAATATAAGCAGTGTCAACATATAGTATACTTCCAATAGACATAGAAAAAGAAAGTTGCTATAAATTCCTTCCATCTACCTGATTAGTAGCAACTACTAAGAATTCAACAGGAATGTTATTTATTGGTAATATACCATTAGATTTCTTCTGAAATCCCATAAAATCTAGATATAGACCTATTTAAATACGGTTAAGTAATAGGTCTCGAAAGAAGTATATTGTACTTTGTTATCATAAGAGTAGCGTTGTATGCTCACTTATCAATTTTGATAAGTGTTGCTTCTTAACAGTTTACACCTACTAAATCTAGTATCTATAAGAGAAGAATTAAGAGACAAGCTCACAACAGCAGTCCACACATTTATTTAAAGTGGTTTGTTTCTAAAAAGTGAAATAGTTAGTTTTTCCTTTATCTATAACATGCAAACGACAATTGTAAATAGTTTCTCCAAAATAGTTGTATGCATGAACGCATGTATTTTGTCAAGATATTTACCAAAGTATAGAGCTGCTATGATAGGCTGTTGGCAACATTTCTGCATAGGGCAATTCCCTTTTTATTTTTTATCGATGTAAAACACTTTAATAAATCATCAATAAACACGTGTTGATTTTCAAAACTAGTAATCCTCGTTTTATAGCTTTTACTCTTTATAGAATTAAAGGTTGTTTTTTACCCTTAACTATTAATGACAACGTGAATTATTTGGTTATTATTTACCTTAAATATGCAGGCTGAATGTTGTTTTGTAATATACAGAGATTATAATCTTAATAGAAATGATAAAAGAAAAAGCTATTAAATAGAGCACACTTCAATTACAGTTTTTCTTCTTTTTCTATAAAATCTAAGATCTCTTTCTTGAGAGTTGTTAAAGTATTCTCATTAGCTAATTTAGCTAGCATACCTAGTAATTTAGTATACTTTTCAAGTAACAAAATATACTTGCTTTCGGCTTTCCAGCGCTCAGCTGTTTCTCTATCAAAAGAACGAATAGGAGTATCTCCCATTAATTCAATTTCTTCCTTCATTTCTGGAAAATCTATTGTAAAGTCATAGTGAATTATATTCCCTACTTCCATAATAAAACGGTAGCCTAGATTTGCATTCTCGAATCTATTATAAAGAGTATTACGGCTTATACCTAATTTCTTAGCTAGACGTGTAATAGAATAACCACTTCTCCGTATAATTTTTTCTATTATTTGGCCTCTATGACTCATAAGAAACAAAACTGGAATTTAAACATCCGAGTATATACTTTCATTAAAATTATTCAATATTACATCTAACTTTAATTTTTTTTGCAAAACATTTATGACTTATATTTTACGTAACTGTAAATTTTTCTTAAATTGCATTCGTTAGATATAATTTAAAATTTACTTAATATGTTATTATAAATATTTATATAATTTTTTGGAAATCTTCTGCTTACTTTTATAAGTTCTATATTAGTACTTATAAAAGTAAGCATTTAGTTGTAAAAATTTGCTTTTTTTTAATAAATTTTTGCAATCAGGTCCTTCTATACACTATTTTATTTCACTGGTTAACATATAAGTTCAAGCTAGTTGTAGGTATTATATAGTCTATATTGGAAGCCACAAGCCAGTATTTATATTTTTTATAGGTTGTCTTAATTCTTCTTTTTGATTCAGCTACTATTTCTAATCTGCTTTAAATTGCCTAAGTAAGTACTAGCTTTACAGCAATTTATAATTGTTACTTAAATACGCTTTAACCTAGTAGGGAAGTGTAGTGGTTGTCTGCTTTTAAAACTAATATGCTTAAAGGACATGGCGTAGATTATATCATACCTGTGGGGATAAGCTTTTACCATAACCCATAATAATATTTTAATACAATATTTAGGCCGTGTCATTAAATAGACCAAATGATAATGGAAGCTAGCTAGATGCCTCCTAGAAAGTTGGCCGCTAGCTTATCATAACGTGTAGCTATAGTTCTATATTGCCTTAAATAACCTAAGTTGCTAGATAAGAAAAGCTTTGTTGATTTGAAAAGCTAGCAAGAACAAGAGTATTTTGATCAGAAAGCCTTGGAAGGTAACAGCATGAATCTTCTTTAAGAAAAGGCCTTTAATGCCACTAATGCTGGTCTCTATCACTTTTCGCATGCGCTCTTTGAGATAAGCCAGAGAAGGCGTATCCTTTCGATGAGCATTAGATTTACGCTGAGAATAAAGCTTAATCCTATCATCAGCCAGCATATCTTCTAGATGGTAGTTAGTATAAGCCGAGTCAGCATAAAGTGCACTACCAGCAGGCATAGAAAAGGGCAGTTGGTGCAATCCTTTTACATCCGCTTGGCTGCCAGCTACTATTGAGAATTCGACCGGAATACTACAATCAGTAGTAATAAGCTGCACTTTAATGCCATAAAAGTAACGGCGCATAGAGGCTTTGTAGCCTCTGTAAGCTTCACTTTGTAATAGTTTACATCTGCTAATACGTATGTTATCGCACACAGGCACAGGAAATGAATCCAATACAAAGTCCTTACAAGTGGCTACTTGCTTGATTAAAGTGCCTATTTCTAAAAAGAGCGAAGTTATCTCTTCTCCTATAGCATGCAAGCGGCGATTGTACCTACTTTTATCGAGCATGTTAGGGATAAGCTTAGTGGAATGCATAAACGATCGAGCTTTGTCAAGATGTCCGCCAAAGTATAAGGCTGAGATGATAGCTGTTGTGAGTACTTCTGCATCCGACAACTTCCTTTTTTTATCTTCTTGATGATGTAAATACTTGAGTAAAGTATCAATAAATGAGTATATTGCTATTGATTTTTCAATCATAATGACCTCCGATTTATTGGTTTAAGACAAAAACAAGATCGGAGGTTTTTTACTCTTTGCCTTATCTATTACTAGCAACTTAGGTTATGTAAGCAAAAAAGTTCTCTATTAAGTGCCTTGCTCTATACAATTGCTTATCATATTTCGGCTTGTCTCTAGCATTTGGTTTGAGTGGTATCACAGCTAAACAATTGTTAGCCTTTAGCTTATCTACAACACGCTCTTTAGCATTATATGCCCTATCGGCCAATAAAATACCAGCATTTACCCTTTCCAGCAAAGCATTGGCTCCTTGCAAATCATGCGTCTTGCCAGCTGTTAAGTGAAAGGCAATGGGCCTACCTTTACCATCAGCAAGTACATGAATTTCGTACTCACCCCCATGCACTACGCCCGATTGCTTGTTGATCATGACTTTTTTTAGCTCCTGCTCTATGTTGATGAGCCCTAACGATGGTAGTATTAATTATATGATAGGCATTATCTCCATCCTTTGATAAGGCTTCGAATACGCTCTCCCATACCCCTTTCTTGCTACATCTTGAATGATGCAAATGGGATGACTCTAAAGCCTCCAAAGCGCTCTGGTAAATCAAGCCAGCATGTACCCGCTCGATAACGATATAACACTCCATCTACAAAAAGCCTGTTATCTTTGGATGTCGGGCCTGCTGTTTCCACTCGCCCAGCTCATAAATCCTTTATCTTCTCCCACTGATGGTCTGTTAATGCACAACGTCGCATAGCAAAATCCTAGTTTTATAGTTAAAAAAGACAAGTTATATTATTTATGGACTTTTTTCTTTATAGAATAGACTCAATTGATAACACACCCTAATAGAATTTATAGTATTGCTTGTGTTTAGATAAGCTGCTAAAACTACTTTAGAGTTAGCTTCAAAAGAAGTTTAATATGTAAGCCATAGTGGAGTAATCAAGTAGTTTATATATGTTATTGTGGGCAGTAGGACTGTAATAGAATTATATGTGTGTATGCTTAAATCTATTATTGGATACACGTTAATTATTGTTGGTAGGCTTAATAAATAGGTCCTTTGTTAAGTTATATATAAGTGAACATTGACCCGTTTAATATATTTAAGGTTATGGGAACATCATATATATAACATGTATAAGTATGGCTTACTGTAATGGTTATTATGGATAATTGTTCTCAGATTACTTTTTAAGATAAGCACATATACATATGGAGTGAATCAGATAACTGTAGTACTGTGGACGTTATAATATTAGATGTTCAGTCCCTTAGTGAAGGTAATAATATTTTGGTGAAAAAAGTGAGGATTTTTTTGCCATTGTTCTTCTATCAATTGCCAAGGAGTTTTGCCCTTGAGTGCCTTAAGTCTACGAGCAAAATTATAAGCTAACAAGAAGTCATTTAAGTGCCGCTCTAACTGCTGATGGCTACTATAATAATAGCTTTGCACAGTAGCCTCTTTGATTGTTCTGTTCATGCGCTCTACCTGGCCATTGGTCCATGGATGTGCCAGCTGCGTTCTTCTGTGAACGATGCCTTCTTGCTCACAAATGCGGTCAAACATATGCTCGAGCGCTAATTCTCCTTCTTTCCTGTTTGTAAATTGTACACCATTATCAGTAAGTATTTTATGTATCTTATAAGGAACAAAAGCTATCAGGTCTTCAAGAAAGCCTACGGCTGCTGACATGGAAGCAAATGCATATAAGCGGGCATAACAAGACTTACTAGTCCTATCTATTGCCACAAACAAATACAGTTTACCCTGGGCGGTCTGCACTTGTGCTATATCTATATGGAAGTAGCCGATAGGATAAGCTTTAAACTGCTTCTTAGCTGCTTTGTTGTTAAGCTTCACTTTCTCTAGCTTAGGGCAGCCGTGTCGCTGAAAGCAGCGATGCAAAGTAGAACGCGATAAGTGAGGTATGGTTTCTTGTAGAGTGTATAGCGAGTCTCCAAGGGTAACCCTGTAAGCTTTCTAAAAGCAATAACAACCTTCTCTTCTTGCTCAGTTAACACCTTAGAACGCTTTACTTTAGGCCCCATAGGCACATCTTGGCAAGAAGTCCTATTTTTCCATTTAGCTATTGTCTTACGATTAACTCCAAAACGCCTAGCAAGGGAAGCTATACTCTGTTTTGATAACTGTATTTCTCTACGAGTTTTCTCTGTTGTCGGGCGCATTTATGTAGTAATTGTCCCATAGTTTTGTGTTTGGTTTTTATCACTAATAATATCCTTGCTAATATAACCATAATTGTTAGGGACCAAACAATTAGACCTCTTGCATAACTCTATTTACAGTTATATAGAATGGGTTTTTATGCAAAGATTCTTGAGGTTATGCAAGAAGCCTATTTTAATAAGGCAGTGTTCTAGTAATAAGGAAAATGTATAGCAAGTAGTCTCAAGTTTCTACAACTGAATAGTAGCCTAGCTTACTGATGGCAAAACAAACAATCGATTATCTATGCTGATTTAACAATAACAAAAATCATAAGCTTATCATATACAATATATACGCATTCGTAAAACCATCTGTAAACAATAGGTTAAAAGTGCCCACTAGGCTTAAAACTCTTTTAGCTAGCTTTAACGTATAGAGTGCTTTCTGTTAATAATGAAGAGATGCAATTTAAGTTGATATAGCTATAAGTGTTTAAATTGAAGCTACATTAACACTATATAGTAGAATTCGCCTTATATAAGTAAGAAAGAGATAAAAGGTTTCTAATAATATCCCCTCAAATTTGCATTCAAGTACAAAAGCTATAAAGTAAAATACCCAGACTGTTTAGCCTGGGTATTTCTGTAAAAAATTATAATATATAAATTGTTACTAGAATTTAAATGTAGCTACAGCTTTTATATGATGAGCATTTTTAAAATTATCATCAAGATTTTTTCTTCCGCCCCATGTATATTCAGCACCGACAGCAGCTCGTTTGGTTATCCAATACTTTGCATGAGCACCAGCATACACGCCCAATTTGTACGCATCTTTCCCATCTTCCCTGTCATTTTTATCTTGATTGAAAGTATAGTTTGCCCCAGCGCATATATTAAAGTGTAAAGCAGGGGACCAACGATGTTCAAAAGATGCGTGTGCACCACCAACCATAATAGTTTTTACTTCGTTATCAGTACCTTTTTTTATATATGCATCAGCTTCCTCTACTTTTCCCATTTCTTTTAAATCATGTACGTAGCTTCCTATCCCTTGTCCAAATAGAATATTAGCAGTTAATATATTAACCTTAGGCCTTAACTTTAGCTTGGTACCAAGATTAGCGCCCCAGCCAAGTAGCAATGGAGTCTTATGATCCTTGCTACCACTATCGTAAAAGCTCATAGGTCTTACAATACCACTAAGTGCTATAGAACCAAAGTTGTCTGAAAAATCATATTGCAAATTAGTACTAGCTGCTGGGAAATTCCTTCTAGATTGAAAGGGTTTAGCTTCAAGCTGGTCTTTAGTCATACCCTTGTATTTATTCGCTTTTTCAGGATATAATGTAACTGTTTTGTTTTCCTCAATACCAATAGCAAATGTAAAGTTATTCTTATATTTATTTTTCCAAGAAGCTTGAATAACTTTAACAGGACCAAATGTTGCTATGTTACAAAAGTTATTTTCTTTTAACCCAAGAGAAAAGTTTTCAGTTTCAAAATATAGTCTATGAATGGATAGACTATCGTTTTTACTTGCTACAAATTCTGCAATACCTTTTGAGAACCTTTCTTCAATATAAAATTTTGTCTCAAATCCTATTTTTAAAGACGCATCATACATAAGAGCATTAGATAATTTTTTCTGGTTGCTCGTCATAGGAATTAAAGAGGGTGTAAAACTACTATATTCCTCTGAGTACTTTTGTTGAATGTTGTGGGATGCTTCAATGTTTGCATGCCCATAAATTCTAATTGGCTCTTCTTTTTTTACCTTTTCAGCATTGACTTGTGCATAGCTGTTGAATGTAGCTGACCCAAATGTTAAACTAACTAGGGCCAGAATCCATAAATATTTATTTCTATTTTCCATAAATGTATTTTTTTTATTAAAAGAATAAATAGTTAAATCTCTCTAATTGTGATATAAAAACGTTTAACCTTACACCAATTTACCTTGTTGTTAACAAGGACACACCAATTAAGTATATTTCTGCCTAAAAACAAACTAAATTTCAAAAAATGTAAGCCAAAGCCTAATAAATTTTATTTCCACAAGGCTTTATTCTAGTTAGATAAAATATTTATAAGCTGATCAAACGTATAGAATGCTTGATCACCTGTACTCATATCTTTTAGTGTAAACTTAGAAGCTTGTCTCTCTTCCTCGCCAATAATTAACACAAAAGGTATATCCTTTTTATTAGCATACATAAGTTGCTTTTTTAGTTTTACCTTTTCTGGATATAGCTCAGCTGGTATATCATGATTTCTTAGCCGTGTTATAATATCTAATGCTACCTTAACAGATTCTTCATCCAAGTTAGTTACCATAACTTTTGTATTAAAGTAAGCTTGTTGAGGAAATAAATTTAACTGTTCCATTGCTACGTATAGCCTATCTACTCCAAAAGAAAAGCCTACACCTGTTAGGCTAGATACGCCAAAGTGTTCAGCAAGGTTATCATATCTCCCTCCTCCTGCTATACTACCTATATTGATAGTTGGTAATTTTACTTCAAAAACAGCACCTGTATAATAAGCAAGTCCTCTAGCAAGACTAGGCTCAAAACTAATAGGTACTTGAGTCATGCCTAGCGCCTCTAAATACTGAAGTATTTCTTTAAGTTCTTGTAAACCCTTGCTACCAACTTTATCATGTGCTAAGTGGTTGCTAAGAATATCTAATTTTGCATTATTGTCACCTTGAAGATCAAAAATAAAATCAAATTTTTCTAACCCAGCTTCAGAAAATCCTTTTGATAATAGTTCTGTAATTACTTTATCCTTTCCAACCTTATCTAATTTGTCTACAATAGTACAAAATTCATTTACACGCTCCAGCTCTCCAATTTGTGAAGCAATTCCATTAAGAATAGATCTGTGGTTTAAATGTATAATAAAATCATTGATACCCAATCTTTGCAAAACCTCATAAGCCATAGCCAGAATTTCTGCCTCAACTATTAGTGATGGGGTACCCACTACGTCTGCATCACATTGGTAAAATTCCCTATATCTTCCCTTTTGCGGGCGATCCGCTCGCCATACTGGCTGTATCTGATAACGCCTAAAAGGCAAAGTAAGCTCGTGATAATGGGTAGCCACATAGCGCATTAAAGGAACGGTTAAATCATAACGAAGTCCCTTTTCTGAAATCTTAGGAAGTACCTCTTTGTAGTTTTGGTCTATTAATAAAGCTTGGGGGGTATCTCCTAAAAAATTCCCTGAATTCAGTACTCTAAATACTAACTGTTCTCCCTCTTGTCCATACTGTCCAAATAACGTAGATACATATTCTAAGGCAGGAGTTTCTAAAGGTGAAAATCCATATTTTTGGTAAACCTGCCTAATTGTATCAAATATATAGCTTCGTTGTGCAACTTGTAAGGCATTGAAATCACGTGTGCCTTTAACTAATTGAGGTGTTTGTCTTTCCTGCATGGAGTAACTCAACTGATAAAAAGGTTAGAATTAAATTGTAAATAATCTATTTTATAGCAAATATATATTGAAGCTTGCATAATGCTGCTTGGCCCAGTGTATTAGTTTAGAAAAGCCTAAGTTAGAAATAATTATGAGATGTGTTGCTTTGTTTGAAACCGGGCACGAGGACAGTTGTATTGTCTATATTAAACAATAGCATATACCATTATACATAGCTTAAATAATTGTATATGTATAGTGTGCTGAGCTGTTATTTAGAAATAGGTCAATAAAGACCAAACATGTAAGCATATTTTTGGTAGGCTACGAGCCTATGAACTTTGAGATAAATTCTATTTAAGAACGTAAACCTACCAATTGCCTAGGGCGGAGAATAAAAATTTCGCTAGCTAAATTATCTTAATTTTAAGGTTACTAAAGAAAGAATAGCAAGTACTATACCAACGATCCAAAAGCGTGTGACAATTTTAGATTCGTGAAAACCTAACTTTTGGAAATGATGATGCAAGGGAGCCATCTTAAACATTCTTTTACCTATTCCATATCTATATTTAGTGTATTTGAAATAGCCAACTTGTATAATAACAGATAAAGTTTCTATAAAGAATATACCACAAAGCAATGGAATCATCAACTCTTTTCGAATAACAATAGCCAGTACAGCAATAACACTTCCTATGGCTAAGCTACCTGTATCTCCCATAAAGATTTGAGCAGGGTATGTATTATACCATAAAAAGCCCACACAAGCGCCCACAAACGCTGTACAGAAAATAGCTAGCTCGGCTAAATTAGGAATATACATGATGTTTAAATACCTAGAAAAAATAACATTTCCTGAAACATATGCTAAAATAGCCAAGGTAGTGCCTATAATAGCAGAAGTACCTGCTGTTAAGCCATCTAACCCATCAGTTAGATTAGCCCCATTAGAAACAGCAGCTATAATAAATATCATAAATAGTACATAAACAATCCACATGTACTTGCTATCTAGCCAAGGAATAAGCTTGCTATAATCTAACTCATTATTTTTCAAGAAAGGTATGGTTGTCTTAACAGTTTTCACATCCTTATAGTCATTAATAGTTACTTGTCCATTTTCTATTACAGTAATATTGGAACCAAATTCTCTAATTACCACATCATCTCTAAAAATAAGAGTAATACCTACAATTACGCCTAAAGCCACTTGGCCAACAATTTTAAATTTTCCTGCTAGTCCTTTTTTATCACGTTTAAAAACCTTTATATAATCGTCTATGAACCCTATTAGCCCCATCCATATAATGGATATTAGTAGCAACATGATATAAACATTTTTTAGTTTAGCAAAGAGTAAGGTAGGCACTACAGTAGCTGCTATAATAATAATCCCCCCCATGGTAGGGATATGTGCTTTTTCCGATTGTCCGGCTAAATCAAGCTCACGTATTCCTTCTTTAATCTGTGCTGTTTTAAAAAAAATAATGAGGCGTTTTCCTAAAAAAATGCTAATACACAAAGAAAGTATAGCTGCACTGGCCGCTCGAAAGGAAATATATTTAAACACACCTATACCAGGTATGTGAGAAAATCTATCTATATATTTAAAGAAATAGTAGAGCATTGATGTAAGAACTTAGTTGTTGATATTAGGCATGGTTTTAAAAATAATTTCTTTATTTTGCGAAGGTAAGATTTTAACTCGAAAACTTATAAAAACTTAAATGATATTTGGTTACTTGTAAAAATTAGAGCTTTGTAACTTGGAGGGTTGTCATAAATTAGATATATTATTATTTAGATATATTATTATTAAGAATAAGTAAATACATGATTTAAGTTAAAAAGGGTGTTTTGCAATCTACATAAAATTACAGTTGCTTATTAAAAAGTGGGTGCTGTAGAATCATTAAAATAATTGAAGCTTTATCAAAACATGAAATCATCCAAAAAAATTTTAGACCTACCTTGTTATTATTTTTTTATATTATTCCTGCTTATAATGCCTTTAGTGCAAGGCTGCTCTCTGTTTGGAGCAGGCCGGGATGATAATGGTGAATTTAAATCTGCTACTAGAGGCTCATGGGTAATGCAGGCTCCAACTGGTATGGTGCTTATTCCAACAGGTGCATTTATGATGGGAGGAGTGGAGGAAGATATTTTTAAGCGAGCAAATCCTAATAGAAGAGTGTCAGTTAGTTCATTCTTTATGGATGAAACAGAAGTTACCAATAATGAGTATCGCTATTTTTTGACCAAGGTAAAAGAAAGGTTTGATTATTTTAAAAATAACCCTAGTATAGGCGAAAATACAGGAACTACGATTGATGATGGTCAAACAACCGACCCATTAGATCAGAAGCTTACCGATGAATTTATTAAGGATGTATTAACTCCAAATATGGATGTCTGGCGTACTGATTTTACTAATCATATGGCAGATAGAATATTGGAGGGATATTTTGAGTTACGTGGCTATGATAATTATCCAGTAGTAGGAGTGTCTTGGGAAGCTGCTAGCTACTTTGCTGCTTGGCGTACAAAATATTTTAATGAAAATAAAGAGAAGAAAGGATTAGAAAAATATCCTAGCTTCAGCCTACCAAGTGCTGCCCAATGGGAATATGCAGCTCGTGGTGGCAAAGAATTAGCCAAGTATCCTTGGGGTGGTCCTTATATTCGTGATGCTGAAGGAAATTTAAGAGCTAACTTTAAATCAGGTCAAGGTAATTACAGTGAGTGTGGCTATACCTATACGTCTCCTGTTACTGCTTTCTCTCCTAATGACTATGGTCTATATGACATGGCAGGCAACGTAGCAGAATGGACATTGGATGCATATAACCCTGCTGCTGTTGCGCTAACTTGGGACTCAGATCCACTTTATCTAGATGATGAACAACCTATGAAAATTATAAAAGGAGGCTCTTGGAAAGATATATCACGTTTTCTACAAACAGGAGCTTATGATTATGAACATAAAGATACTGCTAGATCTTATATAGGGTTTAGATGTGTAATCCCTTATATAGGAGGTGCACAGTAGATAGCTTAATAACTTAATGGTTTAAAATTCAAAATATAAATAATTGGAAAATATGGCTAGTGGAAACAATGGTTGGGTACATAAATTTTATACAGTAATAATGCCCAAAATATATGGTATAGGCGCAGCAGTAGTTATAGCTGGGGCTATGTTTAAGCTACTTAACTGGCCAGGGGGTGCATTGATGCTAGGTGTAGGACTTACCACAGAGGCAATCATCTTCTTTTTAAGCTCTTTTGAGCCTACACCAAAAGAAGTTGATTGGACTAAAGTTTACCCAGAGCTCGACGAGAATTATGTGGGTTCTCCTAGTGTGTCTAATAGAGGTCAGCATCAACCCATTGATTCAATTAGCGATAAGTTAGAAGATATGTTTGCTAAAGCTAAAATAGATGGTGCTTTATTGGAAAGATTAGGACAGGGTATGCAGCATTTAGTAGCATCAGCTACACATATAGCAGACCTAACGCATGCTGCACAAGCTACAGAAAAGTATACTGTGAATTTAGAAAAAGCATCCAATGCGCTAGAAAGCATGTATATATCACAATCTAATGTGCTTAATGCTATGCAAAAACTAGATGGACTAGCAGAAAATGCACATAATTTCCATCAAGGTCTGCAAGGGCTTACAGAAATATTAAATAAAGCAAATGTGGCTTATAATACAGAGCTTCAAGAAATTCATCAAAGGCTTGAAGGCACAAAAGCCATATATGTTAATGTGGCTAATTCTATGAATCAGTTACAAGAGGCAAGTAGCGAGACAGAAAACTTTAGATTAGAACTTTCAAAGTTAAATGATAAGCTAGCATCTCTTAATAATGTATATGGTAATATGTTGATGGCACTCAAAAGCTAAAAGATATTTGTCTCAAAAAAGAAACCTAAATTTATGTCAGGAGAAAAACTGAGTGCAAGGCAAAAGATGATAGGTATGATGTACCTAGTACTGACTGCCTTGTTAGCCCTACAGGTAAGTAGTAGTGTGTTGGATAAGTTTGTTTTGATTAATAGAAGCTTAGAAAAAAGCATTCATAAGCAAGAATCTGAAAATACCACCCGTATTAGGCATATTAAAACTGCTGTAGAAGAAACTGGTAATAGACCTAAGGATGTAGAAGTATTGGATAAAGCATTAGCTATAAGAAAGGAAACTGATAAGGTTATTACTTATATAAATAAACTAAAAGATGATCTAATAGACTTAACAGGAGGTAAAGATCCACAAACAGGCCGCCCTAAGGGTGTTAAAGATGATTCTGGTGTGGCACAACTGATGTGCAACGCAAACAAAGCCGAAGAACTGAAAAATTTGCTCAATGGTTATATGCGATATTTAACTAAAACCATGGGTAAAGAGTATAAAGAGATAGCATTGGATGCTAAGGATAGTGATTTATTTAAAAATGATCCTAACCAGCACAACAAATGTTTTGCAACACTCAATTTTGAAAAAACTCCTTTAGGAGCTGTTCTAGCAACATTAAGTCAATTTGGCACTGATGTTATCTATGCAGAATCTGATGCACTTGAAATACTAGCAGGTAAATTAGGCGCGGATGATGTTAAATTTGATAAAATATTTCCACTTATAAAACCACAGTCTAATATTGTGGCTGCAGGCTCTAAATATGATGCTGAACTACTCCTAGCAGCCTCTTCATCGGTATTTGAGCCAGAAATGTCTATTGATAACAAAAGCATACCGGTTGATTCAGGAATAGGCAAAATAAGTTTTGTGACAACGCCGGGCAAGTATGATCAAAATGGGTTAGCCAGAAAAACTTTTAAAGCTGCTATTAAATTAAAAGTACCAGGAGGGGATTCCACTTTTGTTAAAGAAGTAGAGTATTTTGTGGCCAAGCCAGTTATCCAGGTACAATCTGCAGCAGTATCTGCACTTTATCTTAATGCTGGAAATGAACTTAACATACAAGTGCCAGCATTAGGTATTGCCTACCAGCCTAAATTTACAGCAGAAGGAGCTGCTGTTATACAGGGACAAGGAAAAGGATTGGTTACCCTTATTCCAAATGCACCAGAGGTAAAATTAAATGTTTATAACAATGGTAGTCTTTTAGATACCATAACATTTAAGGTTAGGACAATACCTAAGCCAGACATACAAATTACAGCAGGAGGTAAAGTTATTAATGAGCGGCAAGGTGTACCAGCGCCAGGGCCTAGGAGGCTAGAAATAAGAGCACTTGCTGACGAAAGCTTTAAAGTTTTCCTACCTAAAGATGCTCGTTATAGGGTAGCAGAATGGGAGGTTACATTAGCACGAGGTAGTCGTCCTATTCAAACTAAAAAGGTCACTACCCAGGAAGTGAGCTTAAGTGATTTTGCTTCCTTAGCACAACCAGGTGATAGAATAGTTATAGAAGTGAAAAAAGTAGAAAGATTGAATTATAAAGATGAAATTGAAACAGTGAATGTAGGTACTGTTGTTCATAATATCCCAATTAACTAAATTAATGTCAATTATGAAGAAGTTGTTTTCTAGATTGCCAATAACACTAATAGGTGTCATTTGCTTGCATACTAGCCTTTCAGTGGTATTTGCTCAAACAAACAATAGTGAAGAAAGAAGTACACTTTCTGATAATCCAACTCTACAAACTAAGGTAGATGAAGTTCAGACACAGGAAGATAATCCCTATCTTCAATATAATGAGAACTCTGTTATCCCTATTTCAGAAGCTGATATCCTATTTAGGAGGCGAATTTGGAGAGAGATTTACCTGAAAGAGCGTAAGAATAAGCCTTTTTTTGCACGTAATAGAGAAATTACTAAGTTTATTATACAAGGTGTAAAAGAAGGTATCCTTATTCCTTATAAGGATGAATCATTAAATGAGAAGATGACCAAGGAACAATTCTTAGAAAACTTAAGCCTTCCTAAAGAAGAAGATTTATCTGCACAAGAAAAAGCCTTGGGCTTTACAGAAGATAATGGTTGGGGAGATAAGAAAGCACCAGCTGATAAAAAAGCTGTCAAGGATAAACATGTAGATGAATTTTTGCCCAATGAAATAACTACTCTTGAGCTTATGGAAGATATTATATTCCATAAAAGAGAATCTACTTTTATATATGATATACAAACTATCAAGCTTATTATCCCTGCAGAAAAATTTCCTACAGGTCTTCGAAAAACTGTAGGTACATTTAAGTATAAGGATTTAGCTGCTTACTTTGATAGTAAGCCCAAAGAGGCCCTATGGGTTAATGTAAAAAACAATGCTGGCAATAAGAAACTAACTGATGCTATACAGTTAAGGTTATTCGATTCTAGAATTGTTAAGGTAGAAGATCCGGATGACCGTACAGTTGAAGATATTTACAGTAAAACACCAAAGGATCACTTATATGCCTCTCAAAAGCTGGAAGAAGATCTTATTGAACTAGAACAGTTTATATGGGAATATTAATATTCTAGTTCTGTTAGGTGTTTTTTTAGTAGCTTAATTACTTGAGGGTTGAGAATCAATCAATATGAATAACTTACAAAGTTATTCATATTGATTATTAGGTGAGGTTAGTAGTAACATTTTTATAAAAGTTATGGGGTGCTATTATATGAAAAATATGTTGACTTCTTAAATTTATAATACTTTTTATAAATGATGTTTAGCAAGTCTCACTATAGATTTAATAGTATAGATATACTCCAACACCAAACATAAAAAAAATTTTGCTGCAGATTTTTATTTAGGTATTTTAAGCAGCATATCCCCCCCTCAAGTTCACAAAAAGACTGACTAAGTAGCTCTAGATATAATGGAGTTAACAATACATGTTCTGTTTTACTAAAAGATGCTTTAACCCTTGTTTTGAGTACAAATATATAATTCCAGACGGTTTGTTAGAGCCTGTTCAAGATCTTTGTTCATTAAGTTAATATTTATTAGATTAGAGAGGAAACTAGTCAATAACTTGATAAAAAAGGGACTTATCTATGACTCAAGAGTATTCTACTAATATTAATAGAGAACAATTTGAAGTTATACGCCCTATTTTGGAAGCAGCCCGAAAAAAGACTAAACCTCGCCAGGTAGATTTATATGAGGTATTCTCTGGATTACTGTATCTGCTCAAGACAGGCTGCCAATGGAGAATGTTGCCTAAAGATTTTCCTAAATGGCGTACGGTACATGCTTATTTTCAGATATGGAGTGAAAAGCAAGAAAATGGCATAAGCTTTCTAGAAGAAGCATTAAAAAAATATGGTTGCTCGTCTGAGGAAGCAAGCAGGTAAAGCAGCCCAAACGAGCCTGATTATAGTAGATGCGCAAAGCATAAAGAATACAGATACAGCCAAAGAGAAAGGCTATGATGGAGCTAAAAAGATAAACGGGATCAAGCGCCACATAGCCGTAGACAGCCAAGGCTTACCGCATGGGATATATGTTACACGGGCTAGTGAAACAGATAGAGATGGAGCAGTAACTATGCTTAAAGATCACAAAGAGCAATTAGCTAAGGTAAAGAAGGTGCTCGTAGATGGAGGCTATAGTGGAGAAGTGTTTGCCAACCAAGTAAAAGAAGTCCTTCAGGGAGCGGAAGTAGAAGTAGCTAAAAGGAGCGAATTGCATCGATTTAAGGTAATACCTAAGCGATGGATAGTGGAGCGAAGTTTTGGCTGGCTGGAAAAATGCCGACGCCTATGGAAAAACTGTGAGAGAAGATTAACTACAAGCTTACAAATGGTGGTGCTTGCTTTTCTAAGAATATGCCTACAAAGATTATGAACAGACTCTAAGATTCTAAAGTAAATTAGCTGCTTTTACCCACCGTAATCTTTCATCTTATTTATTTAATTGTTGGATAACAGATTATTTTCTAGATGGGCCCAATAGCCAGGTATTACACAATAGTACTGTATTAGTTATTCAAGGATAAAAAACTTTTAGTAGGGTATGCAGACCAGTTAATCGGAAAGTGCATACAGCTTTTACTTAAAAATATATTTATAAATCTTTTCTATCTAACTGGATTTTTAGAAATATAGCCCTTAATTTTGGATTTATTTTGACAAAGTATATTTCATAAAAGAGTTCTAGAAAATATACATTAGTAAATAATTCCCTGCCTAAAAAACCGTATTTTTGAATACTCCAAAACTGTGTCGGTCCCATGTGTCTATTATGAATAGGACGTATTTGGACACTTATAATTTTTTATAGTAAGCCTATAAGCGGAAAGGACATATATTTTACCTATGGCGTATTTGGTAATATTTAATTTAAGATAGAAAAATTCAAATAAGAAGTAGAATACAATGATTGTTAGGTAGATGCTAAGAAATATTTTACTTAAGTAAGCTATACTGGGTAAAATAATTTAATTTTATGGTTGTCATCTAACATGAAAATATAAAAGAATCATTTTAAGTATTATTACCCATGGGGATATTAGACTTTTTATATAGTGATTTAGCAATTGATTTAGGAACTGCTAACACTGTTATTATTAGTAAAGGTAAAATTGTTGTAGATGAGCCTTCTATCATAGCTATAGATAAGAATACCAATAAAGTCGTTGCTATTGGTAGAGAAGCTATGCAGATGCACGAAAAGACTCATGAAAATATTAAAACTATTAAACCATTAAAGGATGGGGTAATTGCTAATTACCAAGCTGCCGAATTAATGATTCGGGGTATGATAAAAATGGTTAACAATAACAAATGGAAATTGTTTAATCCACTATTTCATAGAATGGTAATTTGCATTCCTTCTGGAATTACGGATGTTGAAAAAAGAGCTGTAAAAGATTCTGCCGAACATACAGGTGCTAAGGAAGTATATATGATTTATGAACCCATAGCAGCAGCTATTGGTATTGGCATTAATATAGAAGAGCCCATGGGCTCAATGATTGTTGATATTGGAGGCGGAACAACGGAAATTGCTGTTATCTCTCTTGCTGGTATAATAGGTAATCAATCTATTAGAGTTGCAGGGGATGTATTTAATACAGATATTCTGGAGTATATGCGTAAACAGCATAATCTGCTTATAGGAGAAAGGACTTCAGAAAAAATAAAGATTGCAGTAGGAGCCGCACAAAAAGATATCGATAATCCACCAGATGATTTTGAAGTGCGTGGTAGAGACTTGATGTCAGGTATACCTAAAGTTATAAAAGTAAATTATGAAGAAATTATACCTGCAATAGATAAATCTATTTCTAAAATAGAAGAAGCTATCTTAAAGGCATTAGAAGAATCGCCACCTGAGTTGTCTGCAGATATTTATGAGAATGGAATTTATCTAACAGGTGGAGGGGCACTATTGCGTGGATTAGATAAAAGGTTATCAAAGAAAACTAAACTTGCCGTACACATAGCAGAAAACCCGTTACAAGCTGTAGTTCGTGGCACAGGAGTTGCATTAAAGAATTTAAATGCATATAAAAGTGTACTGATAACATAATCTTAATATGGGATGATATATTTGAGGTATTGCTTATGATATGAAGAAACTATTTCGTTTTTTGTATGAATACAGAAATCTATTCACTTTTTTGGTTTTAGAATCCTTTGGCTTATCACTGGTTTTTAATCAACATTTTCATACAAAATTTAAACAAGTTAATAGTTCTAACTTATTGATAGGCAGTGTATATGAATTCTTTTCTAGCTTAAGGCAATACCCTTACCTAAAAGAGAATTATACAAAAATTTTAAATGAAAATGCTTATTTGAAAGAGCAAATTCTGCAAAATAGCATACAGGCTAATAAAATATCAGATAAGTTTAGCGAGAAACAATTTAAGTTTATTCCAGCTCAAGTAATTAACAATTCTATTACCCATACTAAAAACTATTTAACGCTTAATAAAGGTGCGTCATCTGGTATAATGCCTGGTATGGGCGTAATAGCAAAAAGTGGAATAGTAGGTAGTGTCAAGTCAGTGTCTGAACATTTTGCCACTGTCGCTTCTTTGCTTCATACAGATATACTTGTATCGGCCAAACTTATACCTTCCAATGTAATAGGAACAATACATTGGTGTGGCTACAATCCATTACAATTACAACTGTTATATATTCCCCGGCATTTAAAGGTTGAAGTAGGAGATAAAGTGGTTACTTCAGGTTATGATGCTACTTTTCATACAGATATACCTATAGGAGCAGTAAGTCGGGTAGAACTAAATAAAGAATCACTATTTTATGATATTTTGGTAGACATAAGTACTGACTTTAGTACATTACAACATGTGTATGTGCTTGAAAATAATTTAAGAGTAGAAAAAGAATCTTTAGAAGATGTTACTAGAGCATACTATGATTAAAAAAAGCACATGGTTGAGGTATTTTGCTAATTTTATAGCATACATCAGTCTACAGATTCTTATTGGACAAGCTAGTATGCACTTTTACAAATCAACTTGCTTTGTTTATATTGGATTTCTTTTGTCCTTACCCTGGTATAAAACCACGCTGATATTTCAATTATTATTAGGCTTTTTTGTAGGGCTTATTATAGATGCTTTTTACGATAGTTTGGGTATACACGCGTTCGCTGCTGTATTATTAATTTATTGCAGAAACTTGTTACTACACCTATTGCCTCCTATTGCTGTAAATGATTATGAGTATGCTACCAAACCATCTTTATATAGTATGGGATTTAAGAAATTCTCTATATATGTGCTTTTCCTTACTGTTATATACCATATAACAGTATTTTGCTTGGATGCATGGAATTTTGTTTCTTTCTTTAGCGTATTGCCCCCAGTATTTATAAATGTTGTTTCAAGCTATTTTGTGATTTGTACTTTTCAAATTATTTCTGCCTTAGTAAGTAATACTTCTATTCGTTAAGGTATAATATGTGTATATGTATTTATCTAGAAATTATATTATTCAAATAATTTTTATACTTGCTGGATTTACTTTTATAATAAAGCTTTTCTTTATACAAGTTGTCAATACTGAGTATAGTATCGCAGCAGAAAAGAATATTGTACAAAGAATAGAAGAGTGTCCTTATAGAGGCATAATTTATGATAGAAATAAACAGCTTTTAGTGTACAATAATCCTGTTTATGATTTAATGGTGATTCCCAAGGCAGTAAAAAACTTAGAGATACTTTCCTTCTGCCAAGCTTTTAATATTTCCACTTCAGAATTTACAAATGCATTAAACAGAGCTAAGCGCTATTCACATATACGGCCATCGGTATTTATTAAAAATATAGATCATAATGATTTTGCAGCCATACATACCAAACTGTCTGATTACTTAGGGTTTTATATTAGAGCCCGTACAGTACGTAAGTACCCACAGGCAATACTTGCTAATACACTAGGATATGTAGGAGAAATAAATATAGCTCAGCTGCTTGCTGATACTTCACAATACTATAAACAAGGTGATTTGATAGGGATAAGCGGGCTAGAAGCAAAGTATGAAACTTTATTAAGGGGTAAAAGGGGAGTTAAATATAAGATCACAGATGCTAGGGGGCAGGAAAAAGGTGCTTTTAAAGAGGGAACATTAGATATTTTATCTGTTCCAGGGCAAGATCTTATTAGTACAATAGATGTTTCGTTACAGCTATATGGTGAGACGCTAATGAAAAATAAGATTGGTAGTATAGTAGCTATCGAACCTACTACAGGAGAAGTGTTGGCTATAGTATCTAGTCCATCTTATGACCCTAATTTATTAACTTCAAAAAATTTAAGTAATAATTTTGCTGCTTTAGAAAGAGATAGCTTCGCACCACTGTTTCACAGGCCTATTATGGCTATGTATCCGCCTGGTTCCATCTTTAAGCTGGTTCAAGCTTTGATTGCTTTGCAAGAAGAGGTAGTACAACCTAGTATGGTATATTCATGTAATAAAAAAATTGTGAATTGCCATTCTCACCCTTCACCTACCAATTTACACCAAGCTATACAGTTTTCCTGTAATCCATATTTTTATCATGTATTTAAAAGTATTGTTAATCAGCATATTGTTAAAGATACCTATGAGGATACACGGATAGGGCTCAATAAATGGTTGAACTATGTTCGTCAATTTGGATTAGGGAAACAGCTAGGTATAGATCTGCCACATGAAAAGAGTGGATACTTACCAGATGTAAGCTTTTATGATGCACGCTATGGAGCGAAAAGATGGAAAGCTTCTACTATTCGTTCTTTAGATATTGGACAAGGTGAAATGTTAGTAACACCACTTCAAATGGCTAACTTGGCAGCTATAATGGCCAATAGAGGACACTATTATACCCCACATCTTATAAAAACAATTGAAGGGCAAACTATTTCTGCTGAGAAGCATGTAATACAAATTGAGAAAAAGCATTTTGATTTTGCAGTTAATGCCATGCGTGATGTGATTGACTCTAGTACCGCTTGGAGAGCTAAAATAAAAAATGTGGTTGTCTGTGGAAAAACAGGTACTGTTGAAAATCCTCATGGAGAAGATCATGCTGTTTTTATGGGCTTTGCTCCTTTAGAAACTCCTAAAATAGCTATTGCAGTCTATGTTGAAAATGCAGGCTGGGGTGCAAGAGCAGCAGCTGCTATTGCTGGTTTGATGTTAGAAAAGTATCTTATGGGCCAAGTAACACGTAAGTCTATAGAGGATTATGTGTTAAAAGGAGATTTTACACATTAAAATGGAAAAAAGTATATGGGCTAAATATGATTGGTTACTGCTATTTATCTATATAGCATTAGTAATATTTGGCTGGATTAATTTATATGCAGTTGGTTATGAGAAGGGAGTAACTACTGCGAGTTTGTTTGACTTTTCTACAAGCACAGGAAAACAGTTCTTATGGATAGTTGGTGCCAGCATTTTATTTGTATTCTCCCTGTTTTTTGATACACAATTCTATCGCTCGTTAGCATATATTTTTTATGCCTTATCAATAGTACTCTTAGCAGCCACTCTGGTTTGGGGCGTAAAAGTAGGTGGACACAGCTCCTGGTTTCAGTGGCGTGGTATACAATTACAGCCTACTGAATTTGTAAAACTTACTTGTGCATTGGCAGTAGCCAAGCGACTTGATAATATTGCTGCTAAGCTTAATCAATTGAAAACCCAGTTAGGTGTATTGCTGCTAATCTGTGTTCCAATTAGTTTTATTTTATTACAAGGAGATGTAGGCTCTGCTTTGGTATTTAGTGTCTTTATAGTTGTACTTTATAGAGAAGGATTCTCTCTTATTATATTGTTAGTAGGAATAGGTTTAGTTGCCATTTTTGTTCTAAACGTATTGCTACCTAGCACTTATCTAGTCATCAGTGCACTTGGAATAGGGCTTATGTTGATAGGCATTGGGAAAAAGAATGCTAAAAGAATTTTTATAATATCATCTATAACGCTGGCTATTATAGGTTTAGTAGAGGTTTTTGATTGGGTAGAAAAGCGGGTATTAAAGCCACATCATCAACATAGATTAAAAGTACTTGTTGATCCTAATGCCGATCCTTTAGGTATTGGTTGGAATGTGACACAATCTAAAATAGCTATTGGTTCTGGAGGACTTTGGGGGAAGGGATTTTTAAAGGGTACACAAACCAAATATGGTTTTGTACCTGAGCAACGTAAAGACTTTATCTTTTGTACTATTGGAGAAGAGTATGGTTGGCTAGGCACTTCTATATTTATTATTGTCTTTATGGCATTGGTATTAAGAACCTTGTATATAGCAGAAAGGCAACGCATTCGATTTGCTAGAGTTTATGGCTATGGAGTAGCTTCTATACTTTTCTTTCACTTTTTTGTCAATGTGGGTATGACTATAGGGGTATTACCAGTAATTGGCATACCTTTGCCTTTCATCAGTTATGGAGGCTCTTCCTTATGGGCTTTCTCAATGATGTTATTTATCCTGATTAAGTTTGATTCGGAACGGAACCAATATGTTTCTTGGAGAAGTGTGGCAATAGATTTAGAATAAAAGCAAAGAATATGCAACGTACTATAATTGCTGCTAACTGGAAAATGAATAAAAATTTTCAGGAAGGATTACAGTTAGCTAAAGAAATAACACAATTTATACAGGCTGAGCCCCTAGCTGGTGCACAGATTATACTGTTTCCTTCGTTTATACATTTAGAGGGGATCAGTAAGCTATTGACACCAGAGGTCAAATTGCATTTAGGAGCACAAAATTGTCATGACCAGATTGCTGGGGCTTTTACAGGTGAAGTATCCGCAGCTATGCTTGCTTCTATAGATGTTCGATATGTGTTGGTAGGGCATAGCGAGCGAAGGCAAAATTTTGCAGAGGATAATGATTTGATAGCTAAGAAAATTGATGCCATATTGAGTTGTAAGCTACAGCCTGTCTTCTGTTGTGGTGAACCTTTATCAGTAAGGGAAAGTAACCAGCATTATGCTTTTATTGAGCAACAGATTGCCGAAAGCCTATTTCATCTTACGCCTGATGAGTTACAACAAGTAATTATTGCTTATGAGCCTATCTGGGCTATTGGAACTGGATTGATCCCCAGCTTAGCGGAAATAGAAGAGATGCAGCAGACAATCAGGAATATTTTAAAGAAACAATACAATACTGTCTTAGCAGATAATATGGCTATTTTATATGGAGGAAGCTGTAATGCGTCGAATATAACAAAACTTATTAGCTTGCCTGGAATAAATGGTGTGCTTATAGGGGGGGCATCCTTGCATTTTAAAGAATTTATACATATATTAAGGTCTCTATAAGGAGAATTTAAAAGTGTTTAATTATGAACGATTCTGTAAAAAAAATGCAAAAAAGTAGCATAATTTTGCGTAATTTACGCGAAATATTTCTTCATGAACTAGCTAACTCATTTGGCAATATTTTGGTTACTGTTACAAGCTTGTATATCTGTGATAAGACTAGGGTAGTAAAGGTTTATGTAAGCTTTATGCCAAGCCAGAATGGTCCTAGAATGATCAAAGAACTTGAAAAACATAAAAGTAAAATTAGAGGGTTACTAGGCAAACGGTTAGCTAATAAGCTACGTAGCATCCCTGAATTAAAATTTCATTTAGACAATTCTATTGAACGTGCTTACCATATTGAAAAGTTATTGAATGGGTTTGAAGTTTCGCTTACTAAAGCAAGCATAAGCGTATAATTGCAAAGAATAATAAAATAAGCATAATCAATAATATAGAGGAGGGTATTCTTTTGAGATTAGTTGTATGGTAATTCGTTGATTGATAAAAGGCAACCTTACAGAGTTAAGCACTTATTCATAAAAAGTTTATGCAATTGTATATGTTAGTCCAAAAGATAGTCGATCGCTTCATTAAAGTCTATGAGGGTGAACTCTATTATGGCAGCATAACAAATTAAGCTATGGATAGAGATACATTTATATGTCTAGCCAAAAGAAAATTAATGTTTTTAGCTAAAAAAATAGCACTCATATATCTAGCTTCAGCTAACTGATAAGCATAAAAGCCTCTATATACTAACTATAAAGTATAGACTTACTGTTTGGTTGTCAAGTAAAATGAGTTTTTTGGTATTTATAATGGGTATATACATGTGAGCGCCTATAGAGATAGAAAATAAGAATTAAAAATAGCTTTGTCATTTAAACTAATAACCATAAGTGGTTGTTAACTTCTTCTATAATCTTGACATATTTCTTAAAAGAATAAGCATGCAGCTATAACTTATTTAGAAAGATTTCATTGTTAACAATAATAAACTTCTTCTAGTCCTACAAATCTAGCCATAAAACTTCTTGGAATATAGATAGAATTAGTTTTCAAAAGGCGCCTAATCTCAAGCATATATATAAGGAAAGATATTAAAGTATGCTAGGCATGCATATTATAGCACCACAAAACAATAGCTTGCTAAAAATGCTCTAAAAAATTACCTTGCGTTTCTTTATCGTAATTATTAAACTTTCTGCAAAAGATAATGTGAAACTCTTCTTGTTAAGCGAGTCGGCTTATCTGGTCTTTAAAATCCTTTCTTAAGTATTTCTGCAATGGTAATAGGTTTATTTTGCTGATTACCTCATCAGCAAAAGACTCTAATAGCATATGCTTTGCTAAGCCTTCAGGAATACCGCGCGATTGCAAGTAAAATAATTGAGATTCATCTAGTTGTCCTATAGTAGCTCCATGAGAACATTTTACATCATCGGCCCAAATCTCTAATTGAGGCTTGGTATGTATAGTTGCCTGGTCGGAAAGTAGTATGTTATTATTCGCTTGAAAAGCATTGGTTTTTTGTGCTTCAGGTTGTACGTAAATTCTTCCATTAAATACACCTGTAGCATTACCCCCTATAATTCCCTTATAAAGTTCATTGCTTGCGGTATGCGGTTGTTGATGGTCTACTAGGGTATGGTTATCGATATGCTGGGTGTTGTTAAGGCAATATAAACCGTACATATTGGCTTCTGCATGCGATGCTTGGATAACTATATGCAGGTTATTTCTAATTAGCATCCCATCCCAGCTAAATGCATAATTATTAACCACACTATGCTCAGCTTGGTAATAGTGTATGTTGTTGATTTGGCATGCATTACCTAATTGTGTTTGTAAAGTATAGCAGTCTAGTTGCGTGTAGGGACCAACTATGATATCAGTAACGGCATTGGTGAATCCTTCATTCTCTCCTAGTGTATGCCAACTATTAATTATACTAAGCTGGCTATTCTTACCAGTAACTATGAGGAGCCTTGGATAACTAATGGCTTTCTGAGTAGCGGCATCAGTTATATTATAGATATGCAACGTTTTATCGAGCACTACATTATCAGGAATATAAATCATTATACCCGTTTTAAAGAGTGCTGTATTGATAAATGTAAAAATGTCTAGCTTATCAGATGCACATTGGTCAAAATGTTTCATCAATAAGTCTGGGTGTTGAGTATAGGCTTCATCAAAGGTATATACCTGAAAGGAGGGATGTAGCAAGTTGATAGGTGTGTATCTTTTACTAATCATACCATTAACCAATACAATAGGATAACTATCAAAGCTCTGTTGTAATAGTGCCTCAATTTCTTCAGACGGCTCGTCTAAAGCAATCGGTACATCACTTAGATTAAACTTCTCTGATAAGACTGATGTAATAGGTGTATTTTTATAGGCTTCTGTTTTTGCATGTGGTAGTCCCAATTTCTGAAAAGTACGATATGCCTCTTGCTGTACTTTTTGCCAATCGTGGGTTGTTGATAAGCTACTGATATGTCTTGAAAAAGCTTCTTGCAGCTGTGTAAAGACTGTTGTTGTATGCATACTGGTTGGGAAATGGTTTACTAAACAGTGGTTTCTTTGAGCCAATCATATCCTTTCGCTTCGAGTTCTTTAGCTAGTTCTTTAAAGCCTGACTTCACGATTTTACCTTTATACAGTACATGTACAAAATCAGGCACAATAAAATCTAATAGTCGCTGGTAATGGGTAATAACAATGGTGGCATTATCAGGCGTTTTAAGTTGATTAATACCGAATGCTACTGTTTTAAGTGCATCGATATCCAATCCTGAATCTGTCTCATCTAAGATAGATAAGGAAGGCGATAACATAGCCATCTGCAATATCTCATTTCTTTTCTTTTCTCCTCCTGAAAAGCCCTCATTGAGTGTCCTGTGAAGTAGCTCTTTATCGATATTAACCAACCTAGCTTTTTCCTTGAGTATTTTTAGAAATTCTACTGCATCCAATGGTTCTTGCCCTCTGTGCTTTCTGATCTGGTTAACAGCTGTTTTTAGGAAGTTGGTATTGCTAACACCCGGTATTTCTACTGGGTACTGAAATGCTAAAAATAAACCTGCTGCAGCACGTTCTTCAGGTGCTAAAGAAAGCAAGTCTTGTCCGTTAAAATTAACATCTCCTGCTGTAACTGTATAGCCTGGTTTTCCTGCTAATATAGAGGCTAAAGTACTCTTTCCAGACCCATTAGGGCCCATAATAGCATGGACTTCTCCTGCTTGTACAGTTAAATTAATTCCTCTTAATATTTCTTGTCCTTCTACACTGGCATGAAGGTTATTGATAACTAACATCTTTTACGTTTATTTCATGGTACACAATTGCAAAAGTACGACCAAAATCTATAACAGCATGTGTATTACAGAAAGTAATTCCCAAATCCATGCACAGAAATGTTACTGAATAAGTCTTAATTATTACTTATCCGTGACTATATACAAAAGGTTTGTAGTATATTTTTTCATGCTTTAAAACGAGTATTATTTATGTGTAGCTAGTAATAACGTTGGTTTTCCTGAGTAAAAAATATTTGTAGGTGCTAAAATAAATACTTCACTAATCCAAACGCAATCAAAACAGCAGAAGAAGTGGCTATTAAACCCGGCAACATAAAACTATGATTTAGTATATATTTACCGATACGTGTTGTCCCTGTGCTATCTAAATTGGTTGCTGCTAGAAGAGTAGGGTAGTTAGGAATAAAGAATAATCCATTTACAGCTGGTACAGCAGCTAATAAAGTAAGCGCTGGAATACCTAATGTTAGTCCTAAAGGTATCAAAGCTCGGATGGTTGCTGTTTGGCTTACCAGTAATATAGACATACAGAAAAGTATAATGCTAAATTGCCAAGGATGTTTTAGAATTTGTGCTTGTACAAGTTCCATAATCTGTGCTTGGTTGGCATTAACGAATGTATCGCCTAGCCAAGATATACCCAAGATAGAGATAACAGCTTGGATGCCTCCTGTAAAGACACTTGCTTTAGTAATTTCAGTAGGCTTTAGTTTACAAATCAATACTATGAGTGCTGCTATGCTAAGCATCATAATAGCAATAACAATAGACATATCCATAGGAATCAGTTTTCCACTCTTTTCCCAGCTAGGACGTAACCCTTTAAAAGCACCTAATAATATGATAAATAAGATGCCTACTCCAAATAGGATTACCGATAGTTTGGCTGAAGTAGTAACTTTAGACAGAGGAGTTGATACATTGTTATGATTTGTTTCTTGGCTTGTCTTTAAAAATTCAGCATAACCAGGCTCTTCACTTAATTCTTTACCTGTCTTATTGATAACCAAGGTGGTGATAAGCATACCACCTAAAGTAGCAGGTATTAATATACACAACATGTCTAGCAACTCTATGCCATGCGGTGCTAACAAACCAATTAAAATAGCTGTTGGGGCAGAGATAGGACTAGCCATAGCTGCTTGCTGGGCAGCAATAACACTAGTTGTTAAGGGACGTTCGGGTCTGATACCTGTTTCTTTAGCAACAGTTGCTATAATCGGTAGTATCGAGTAGATAATATGGCCAGTTCCCACTAAAAATGTAAATATATAAGTAATTAGGGGGGCAATAAAAGTAATTCTATGCGGGTATTTTTTAATAGCTTTCTCTGCCAAACTACTTAAATAACCTAATCCACCGGCAGCTTCTAAGGTACCAGCTGCTGTAATAACGGATGTAATAATTAATAAGACACAAAAAGGAGGTTCTGTAGGTTGTAAATGGAAAAAGAACGCTAAGATAGCTAATCCCAAACCGCCCATAATACCTAGGCTAATACCTTTTAATCGTGTACCAATAATAATGGCTGATAGTACAACTATAACTTGTAACCAGATCACTTGAATTGTTATTATATTGTTATGTAAATTTTCTAAACCTCACAGCCTTATATCCCTAATTTATTATTAACTAATACCTAGGTTATTTGATGGCTCTTTATCTGTGATGCGCGAAGCTACCACTATTTTGTTATACTTGCTATAACTTCGATTATCTTTTTATGTAAATCATAATTAACAACTTTAAGTCTCATTCAGTAGCTTTGTTATAAACATCTTGCAGAAGCTTGTATTTTTACTTAGAATCCGAGAAAAGCACGCAAATTAGATATTGATGATTATAACACAACGTACTATGCCTGACATGGCTCTGTCAGAAAAGATATTCATGATATTAGCTAGCATTTTTATAACCTCGCTTATGCTTACCAATGTTATTGCAGGTAAGTATTTTAAATTTTTTGGATTGCCTTTATCTTGTAGTACTTTAGTATATCCATTCACCTTTGTAGTAACAGATATTGTTTCAGAAGTATATGGCCTACATCGTGCTAGGCTACTTGTATTAGCTGGCTTTATAGTAAGTATTGTAGTTACTATGCTAGTATGGATAGCTAATCAACTGCCTATTGCTCCAACATCGCCTATAGATGCTGCTGCATTTAGCCAACTATTTGGGCTTTTCCCTGGTGTTGTATTAGGATCTATGATTGGTTATTTAACGGCTCAATTTATAGATGTACAAATCTTTGAGTACTTAAGAATTATTACTAAAAACAAACATCTTTGGGTTAGAAATAACTTTTCTACACTAGCTAGTCAGCTAGTTGATACGATTATTGTAGTAACAATTGCTTGGGTCATATGGCCTATAATTGATGGTAATACAGCCACACAACCTATTGGATGGCAGGTATGGAGTAAAATTGTAATGGGCCAATATCTTTTTAAGGGCTTACTAGCACTATTAGATACACCATTTGTTTATGTTAGCACTTACTTGATTGAAAAGTGGATTGGTATACAGCGTAGTTAAAGTATAATTGAATAGATATGCTACTAGAACAGTTTAGGGTGCAACAACCTTCTTTATCAGAACGGATATATGTAATATTGGTTGGTCTTTTTCTAGGTGTATTGTTGCTAACTAACATTATTACCAGCAAGTATATTACTATTGGGCACTTAACTCTTACAGCAGGTGCTATTACTTATCCCTTTACCTTTTCTTTGTTAGATATCATTTCCGAAGCATATGGAAAAAACAAGGCAAAAATGGTGATCTGGATGGGATTAATGGCCAGCCTATTTATGACTTTTATAACGTACTTAGCAAATATCATCCCTATATATGAACATTCTCCAGTACCTCAATCTGCATTTCAACTAGTGTTTGGATTTACGCCAGGTATTGTCCTAGGATCTATGGTCGCATATATGATAGCACAATTGATAGATGTTTATTTATTCGAGTTAATCCGGCGTGTAACAAAAGGTAAGTATTTATGGCTTAGAAATAATATTTCTACATTAGTTGGACAACTTTTTGATACAGCGATTTTTGCGGGTATAGCTTGGATGATTTGGCCTTTATTAGGGCTAACGCAAGGTATTGAACCTATATCCTGGAATACTTGGTATCAGATCACCATCAATGAGTATATGTTTAAAGTGTTTTTCTCCTTTATTAATATACCACTTGTTTATATAGGCGTTTATTTGGTTAAGCGTTATATAAAAGTCTGATATTATACTTGTCCTGAAATATCAAAAACTCTGTAAATAATCCTACTTACAGACAACCGGCAAGTCTTAGGATAACTCTATTACTTACCTAAGATTTGATGGCTCTATATAAATACTTTTAAGTAACCTTGTATAGCCATTGTATCTGGATATGTGGATATTGGGCTATACAAGGAAGATATAATTCATTTGGCTACTATTTCTTTCCTTTATGGCTAGCAGAGGCCTTGATAGCATCTTGAAAGCGCTTTTTAAAAGAGCCCTCTTTATTATTTGCTGATTTCTCCTTATTCTTAGCCAGCTTTGCCTTGATTTTATCCTCGTTTACAAACCTTTTTATAAGCGCTTGCTGTGCAAAAGTAAATAGGTTAGAGACAAAATAGTAGAAACTTAAACCAGCAGGGAAACTGTTAAGAATAAACATAAATGTAATAGGCAATAAGTAAGACATTGTCTTCATAGGCCCTTGTGGTGTATTAACTTGATTGCTAGACCAGGTATATAGGATGGTAGAAGCTGTCATCAACAAAGTAAATAAACTTACATGGCTTCCATAAAAGGGTATTTGAAAGGGTAAGTTGATAATAGCATCATAGGTTGATAAATCAGGAGCCCACAAAAAAGCTTTTTGTCGTAAGTCTATAGCATTGGGGAAAAAATTAAACATTGCTAATAGGATAGGCATTTGTAATAATACAGGTATACAGCCGCTTAGCGGATTGATTCCCATTTCCCTATAAAGCTTTACTTGTTCCATCTGCACGCTTTGCATATCGTTTCCGTATTTAGCTTTTAAGGCGTCTAAGGTGGGTTTTAGCACCTTCATTTCAGCCATAGAAATATAGGATTTGTAAGAAAGCGGGAGTAACAAGAGCTTAATGAAAATGACAAGTATAAGTATAACTAAGCCATAATTACTTACATACTTTTCTATAAATGAAAATATAGGGATGATAAGATATAAATTGATCCACTTAACAATGGGCCAGCCTAAAGGTAAATTTTTAGAAAAACCTTGAGCAAAGCTGTTTAAATCCTTATAAGTATTAGGTCCAAAATAAAATCTAAATGTACCCTTTTGAATCGGTTGTAAATTGTTAGAAGCTAAACTTACCGTAGTGTATGCTTCTTTAACAAATTTGTCAGGCTGTGTAGTCGGTTTTAATAAAATATTGCCTGATTCGAAAGGTTGGTCTGTAAAAATGCCTGCAGTAAAGAACCTCTGCTTAATGGCTAACCATTGGATAGGGGTTTGTATAGTTTGTTCTTCTTTTTGCTCTGTATGTTCTTTTAAATGCTTGAAAGTTTTGTTGGCTAAGTAGTAGTTAATAGTAGTTTTATTCCGGCAAGCTTGTACATCTTTTTCGGCTCTTTTAATAAAATCATGCCATACAAAGTCTATTTTACCTTGATCTATATAATTTTCTGTTCCTACAAATTCCCAATTTTGTGTGAGCGCATAACCTTCGCTAGGTAGAGTATAAACTTGCTGTAAGTATTGGTTAGGCTCTCCTAAAGGAATCATAAAAGTAACTTTTCCTATAGATGCTTGTTGTATGTACTGATCAGTATCATCTGTATTAAAAAAGAGTGTATTCGTATTAATTGATGCTTGATTGGAAGTGAACTGAAAACCCATGTTAGTGGATTGCTCATCTAGGAGTTTAAGAGGCTTGCCTAAATAATCTTTGTATTGTTTAAGTATAACTTCCTTTACCTTAGCTCCATGTGAACTTAAAGTTACTCGAATATCTTTATTTTCTAATATGATGTCTTTGGTTACACCTTGAGTAGCTTTAGCAAAAATCCCGGTTTGTAAATTTAGCGTAGCCTCCGAGGTTTGTAGTTGTATATTGGAAGTATTATGAGCTACTTCTTGAGTAGTAGTTTGTTGGGATGTCTTTGGTAATTTATTATCAAAAAAATGCGTATATACAATGAGTAGGATAGATATAAGTATTAGACCGATAAGTTTATTTTTATCCATAAATTAAGTGTTAATTAAGTTTTAGTGCATAAAGCATATACGCTGGTTCTTAGTAAGTACTAATTCCAGGCAACCAATATTTATTAGCGTTATAAAAATTAAAGTCAAAGTTAGCGTCTACCTGTTAACTTTCAAATAGTTGCTAAGAGTTCTATAATATTATATAACTGCTATTTATTAATGAGAAAGTTAAAAATAGATATTGTTTTGTATAATAAATAATAAAACTTACTTGTTTTAAATTGTATGTTGCATATAGGTAATTGCAATTAGACTGTCAGATTAACCGTTACCCATTTGCCTTATACTATTTTATTTCAAACCCAAGCTGTCAAGATAAGGCTATATTGATAAGTTTCTCTCTTGTCTTATTATGTCTGTCAGCTTAAATTTTTAAATATAAACTAGTGCAGGTTGCTTCTATTTAAGATGTGCTATATTGCTAAAGTACATCCCTCGCCTTTAATAGCTACATAAAAAGTAGTCCCTAGCTATCTGGAAATTACTTCTCAATGGTAAAGTAAGTACTATGATTTTTTATAAACTTAGTTTACATATTGCACTTTTTTAAGTAAAGGTACTGATTTATTTCCCTAATACTGCTAAACTTAACTTTCCTAGCTTTCTGCTTATGGCTCCTAACCACAAATTCTTAGCAAGTGGTACAAAGAAATTTAATATTTTATTGGCTATATGCTTTTGTTTGGCAATAGAAGAGTGTCCACTAATAGTACGCATATTATGTAACCTATCTGCCAGTTTTAGATAGGCTGCTCGTTCATCTTCATAGTTAATCAAGCGATAAATATTTTCATGGTCTTGTAGGCTTACCCTTCGTAGTTCATCTTCTAGGTTGGTCACTTTATCTACAATAAAAGCTACTTTTTTACCAAACATAATCTCTATTTGGAGAAGTGAAAGGCTTGTATCTTCGACGGTGTCATATAATAAAGCTCCTAAAATCGCATCTTGATCTTGTGAGTAGTCTAACACAATTAAAGCTACCTGTATAGGGTGAGTAAAGAAGGGGTCACTTAATTTTCTTTTTACTCCTGCATGATACTTCTTGATGATATGGAGTGCTTTTTCTATGGCCTTTTCATCTATTAGAACTGCTGCGAAAAAGGTTGACAAAGAAGATAAAAAGGGTTAAGATGTAATTCTTATTATATAAAAGGAATAAGTATGCATTTAACGTACACCAGGATAAGCAAACATCCCTATAACTTTAGAAGAATAACTGGCTTGAGACTAGAAACCTTTGAGCAATTAGTTTTAAAAGTAAGGCCTGTATTTGAAGAGCTAGAATCAAGCAAGCTGCGCCATGGTAGGATGAGTCATTTACCTACCTTGGAAGATAAATTGCTCTGTGTACTCATGTATTATCGCACTTATATTAGCCATGTGTTTTTAGGCTATTTGTTTAACTTACACAACGCTAACATATGCCGCTTGTTAAGAAAAATGGAGCCATTACTAGCTAAGAAGATTAGCATTAAAAAAGATCGCAGCTTAACCTCAGATAAGGTATTGCGCATATTAGCAGATGTGAGTGAACAGCCTACGCAAAGGCCTAGTAAAAAGCAAAAGAAATCATATTCAGGCAAGAAAAAGCGACATACTATAAAAACAGAGATAGTGATGTGAGAAGATGGAAAGATACTCTCTGTATCCAAATCTCATAAAGGAAAAGAGCATGACTTTAAAATCCGTAAAGGAGAAAAACTCTTACCTAAAGAAAGCTTAAAGCTAGCAGATAGTGGTTATCAAGGCTGGCAAAAGCTACAGAGCAATGTCATGATTCCCTATAAAAAGAGCCGTAAGCGGCCATTAACCAAGGAGCAGAAAGAACATAACAGAAAGCTATCCTCCATACGCATGAAGGTAGAGCATAAGATAAGAGAGATCAAGGTGTTTAAGATTATGTCAGAAGTTTACCGTAACTTTCAGAACAAATATAACCTACGCTTTAATATTATAGCGGGTATGATAAACTTCAAGCATGCTTTTTAACAAATAGCATCGCTACTGGCAAGATCCTCTCTCTGTTTTATTCAAATTCCTACTCTATTTTATCTCTTTCGCAGCAGCTCTATTTCTGTTCCTTTTATTTTATCGAAAAGTTCATTATTAGATCATAATACATCTCATTTATACTATTTCCCTCTCTTATACCTAATTTTACATATTCTTTTAATTGTTGACCCGGCCCAGTTATCTCTTATTTTTCCATGAAGGGTAAGTATATAAATTTAGCCCACATTGATTTTATCTGCCTAAGCTGCCTTATCTAAACAGTTCTCTCAATTTAGCACGCTTCTCATGCTATAAAAGTTATTTCTTTACATTCATAGTATGCTATCTGGCCATTTTCTTTTTGTACTACCAATCTACCTATGGCATCTACCCCTTGTATAACTCCCTGAAAATAACCCGCCTTATCTTGAAAAGTTCTTTGTTCATATACCCAATAAAGGGCTGCTAGATAGTCTTTCTGTAAAATATCTATTTCTCCTTGTGCAAGAAGAACATATTCAGTTTGGATAGTATCAGTAAGTTGTGTAAGTAAGCTAGATAAATTAAATTCGTGGCCACATACTAGAGAGAGTGAGGTTATATTTGTTAAGCTAAAAGTTGTTTGATTAATGTTGAGGCCAATGCCTATAATTGAAGTTTTAATTTTATTTTGGTTGATTAGATTTTCAATAAGTACACCACCTATTTTCTTGTTTTGGTAATAGATGTCATTGGGCCATTTAACAAATAACCCATTAGGTATATATGTATTTAAGGTTTTATAAATGCTAATTGCTGTAAGCATATTGAGCAAAAAACTATTTTGAATCATTACCCAAGTAGGATATAGTATTAATGAAAAAGTAAGATTTTTGTAAGGCTCGCTTGTCCAGGTATTGGCTCGCTGGCCTCTGCCATTAGTTTGGTTGTCTGTAATGATTACAGTACCTTCAGGTACATTTTCAGCCGAGAGTAGTTTCATGGCTTCGGTATTTGTTGAGCCACAAGTAGCTTTATAGATAATATTTTCTCCAACAAATGACATAAGGTTACTAAATTTATTTATTAATTTTCCACTTTTAAATAGTTGTTTGAATAACAAAAATTTATGCCCCAAGTTAAAAGAAAAAATGAAACAAAGGTTGACCTTGTTACAGCAATTGTAGAAGGTATGCAGGATAAGAAAGCTCAAGATATAAGTGTATTAAACTTAAAGAAAATAGGTAGTGCGGTAGCCAGTTACTTTATATTATGTACAGGCCAGGCAAGCACCCAGATAGAAGCAATTGCAGAAGGGATTATGGAGGCAGCTTATGAGAAATCAGGGCAACGACCTTGGAGAAAGGAGGGGTTTGCTAATAGAGAATGGATCTTGCTAGATTATGTTGATATAGTAGTACATATATTTCATCGAGATAAAAGAGACTTATATGGTCTAGACATGTTATGGGGTGATGCAGAGATAACTCATTTTTGAGCTTCAACCCTTATTTATTATTTATAGTGAAAATATATTAGTTGACAATAAAAACGTTATTATGAAGGTAGGTAAAGACAAATTGCCCCAAAAATCTAAATCTCAAATTTGGTCCATCATTACATTACTCATTGTAGTCATAGGGATATTGTATATAGGTAAATCAAAAACGGCAATTCCTATTTCTGAGCATAGGTTTGAAACGCTTATGCTAAATAAGGACGTAAAGCAAGTTGTATTGGTTACTAATCAGAATTTAGTAGAGGTAACACTTAAAGAAGAAGCTTTTTTAAAAGAGCCTTACAAATCTGAATTAGAAAATCGTTTTTCATTTTATATAGAACAAGCGCCACATTACACTTTTAAAGTACCTTCTCCTAAAATATTTAACGATAATTTTAAGGAGATAGAAGCAAAGCTTTCTCCTGAAGATCGGATTGGGTATGTTTCTAAGGAACGTACCGATTTTATAGCAATTATATTTAATTTTGGTAGCTTTTTATTGCTGATGGTAGCTTTCTGGTTGCTGATGCGTAGAATGAGTGGTGGAGCAGGACCAGGTAGCCAGATTTTTAACATAGGTAAATCAAAGGCAGCGCTTTTTGACGCTGAAAATCGAGTAAAAGTTACTTTTAATGATGTAGCAGGCTTACAGGAAGCTAAGGAAGAAATTAAAGAAATTGTAGAATTTCTTAAAGAACCTACTAAGTTCACAAGGTTAGGAGGTAAAATACCTAAAGGCGCCTTGTTAATAGGCCCTCCAGGTACTGGGAAAACCTTGCTAGCAAAAGCTGTTGCTGGTGAAGCAGGGGTGCCTTTTTTTTCTATTTCAGGTTCTGACTTTGTAGAAATGTTTGTAGGGGTAGGCGCTGCACGCGTAAGAGACCTTTTTAAACAGGCCAAAGAAAAGGCACCTGCTATTATCTTTATTGATGAAATAGATGCTGTTGGAAGGTCTAGAGGAAAGGGGTCTATGCCAGGGGGTAACGATGAGCGTGAAAATACGCTGAACTCACTGTTGGTAGAAATGGATGGTTTTGGAACTAATTCAGGTATTATCATTTTAGCAGCTACTAACAGACCAGATGTATTAGATCCTGCCCTACTTCGTCCAGGCCGTTTTGATCGACAGATAAGCATTGACAAGCCAGATATTGCTGATAGGGAAGCAATACTTAAGGTGCATATGAAAAATTTAAAGCTCGATAAAGAAGTAGATGTTAAGAAATTAGCTGCACAGACTCCTGGTTTTGCCGGGGCTGAACTGGCTAACGTAAGCAATGAAGCAGCTTTAATTGCCGCTAGGAAAAATAAGAATTCTGTAGATATGCAAGATTTCCAAGATGCTATTGATCGGGTTATTGGCGGATTGGAAAAGAAGAATAAAATTATATCACCACAAGAAAAACGTATTGTTGCTTATCATGAAGCAGGCCATGCCGTTGCTGGTTGGTTTTTAGAGCATGCCGATCCTTTGTTAAAGGTAACTATTGTACCTAGGGGTGTGGCTGCATTGGGCTATGCACAGTATTTGCCTAAAGAACAATTCTTGTATCAGAAAGAACAGTTGATAGACACTATGTGTACTGCACTAGGAGGTAGGGCTGCAGAAGAGCTGATTTTTAAAAAGATTTCTACTGGTGCTCTTAATGATTTGGAGCGGGTTACTAAAATGGCCTATAGTATGATTACTGTATATGGAATGAATGAGAAGTTAGGCAACATCTCTTTTCATGACCAAGGTCAACCAGAATATGTTTTTAGTAAACCTTATTCAGAGAACACTGCACAGACTATTGATGAAGAGGTTCGTATAATGGTTGATAGTGCTTATAAGCGGACTAGAAAACTGTTATGGAATAAAAGAAAACAGTTAGAGCGCGTTGCTGAAGAGCTATTGAAAAAAGAGGTTATTTTCCAACAGGATTTAGAAAGGCTAATTGGACCAAGGCCTTATCCTATGCACGATACTACTTTAGATAAAATACCAGTAGCAAGCAATGGTGCTGAAGCAAAGCCTAGGTATATACCAAATAAGAATAGGTATAATAGAAATAGAAAGCCTGTTACAGCGGATAAGCAGAATAATAACAACAACCAAGAGCAACAAGCTAAAGAATCAACGCAGCAAGATTAAACATCTAGATCTAGCAATAATACTTAATGTAAACGACTTGCATTAATGAGTTGAGTGGATGTGGATAGTTGTTGTGTAGTTAGATTGTTTGTCTTTTAGAGTATAGATTGTTGTTGCCATAAAGTACAGAAATTGTAGTTGACCAGATATTATGGATAAGCAATCTTCCTACCAAAAAATAGTATTTGATGATGAGTATTTTATGCGTATAGCCCTACAAGAGGCTATGAAAGCGTATGAGGTAAATGAAATCCCAGTAGGGGCAGTAGTCGTTAGCAATAACCGTATTATTGCTAAAGCACATAATCAAGTAGAAAAGTTAAAAGATGCTACAGCGCATGCTGAAATGCTGGCGCTTTCTTCTGCATTTAGCTATATAGGCGGTAAGTATTTGCCAGACTGTACCTTATATGTAACACTGGAGCCTTGCCTGATGTGTGCTAGTGCAACTTTTTGGTCTAAATTATCTAGAATTGTTTTTTCAGCAAGTGATATAAGGCTTGGTTATAGGACATTTGGCACTAATGTTCTACATCCTAAAACGAAAATAGATGCTGGAATACTAGAGCAAGAAAGTCAAAAAGTTTTACAGTCCTTTTTTGCGAAATTAAGGGAATAATTGTAGTTTCACTTAAGAATTGGCTTATATATTTTTGAATATCATTCTAATTTTTAACAGAAAAAATATAAACAACTATGGCTTTTGAATTACCAACGCTTCCGTATGCACCTGAGGCATTAGAGCCACATATAGATGCTACAACCATGCAATTGCACCATGCTAAGCATCACCAAGCTTATTTAGATAAATTTAATAAAGCTATAGAGGGCACTGACCTAGCAGCAAGATCAATAGAAGATATTCTTAAAAATGTAAGTAATTATAGTGTGGTAGTAAGAAATAATGGAGGAGGATACTATAATCATAATCTATTTTGGCCTATGCTTACACCCAATGGTGGAGGAGAACCTACAGGTGCAATAGTAGATGCGATCAATCAAAAATTCCAAGGCTTTGCTCAATTCAAAGAAGCTTTTGCCCAAGCTGCACTAGAACAATTTGGCTCTGGATGGGCTTGGTTATGCAAGGATATTACAGGCGAGCTATTTATCTGTTCTACTGCCAACCAAGATAATCCGATTATGGATATAGTGGAAGAAGGGTCTAGAGGAATTCCTGTACTAGGGTTAGATGTTTGGGAACACGGCTATTACCTTAAATATCAAAATAGAAGGGCTGAATATATAGATGCTTTTTGGAATATAGTTAACTGGGAAGAAGTAAATAAAAGGTTTCAGGCACCTATGCCTTAAAGGGTGTGTTATGAGCTATATTATAATGTAACTAGTTATTTATGGTTTGTACATTATAATAGCACTTTGTAAAAATCTTCCGGAACTGTTAATATGGCCACATTTTAAGGGTTAAGATTTAGTTCCGGAATTACTTTAATGCTTATTAGAAAAATATAAGCTCGTATATAAATTAATATAAAATTACTTAGATGACCTTCCGTTGGTTGCTAACCTTATCATTTATCCTATTAAGTTATCCTTTTACTATAACGGCTCATACTGCCTCTCAAGTAATTACGGGTGCTGAACAGCTGGACGCATATTTACCTAAATTAAGAAATAAAAATATTGCAGTTATAGCGAATGCAGCTTCCCAAGTAAAGGGAGTGCATTTAGTTGATATATTATTGAAGCATGGTGTAATAATTAAAAAGATATTGGCTCCTGAACATGGCTTTAGAGGTCAAAAAGATGCTGGGGAATTTGATGAAGATACCATAGATACGCGCACAGGTATAGAAATTGTGTCACTATATAAGCAGCAATCAAAAAGACTTACCCCTTCTATGTTAGAAGGGATAGACTTGGTTATTTTTGATATTCAGGATGTTGGAGTTCGCTTCTTTACCTATATCAGTACATTGCATTATGTGATGGAAGCGTGTGTTTCCTGTTCCAAACCATTATTGTTACTAGATAGGCCTAATCCCAATGCACATTATGTAGATGGGCCTGTGCTAGAAAAGCATGTACAATCTTTTATAGGCATGCATCCTATTCCTATTGTATATGGTCTTACCATAGGTGAGTTGGCGAGCATGATCAATGAGGAAGGGTGGTTAAAAGATGGGTTAAAATGTAATTTAGAAATTATATCACTCAAAAACTATACCCACCAAACTGGCTATGAATTACCACATAAGCCCTCACCGAATTTAGCCAACAGGCAGGCTGTAGCACTCTATCCTTCTTTAGGGCTTTTTGAAGGAACCATTATGAGTGTTGGGAGGGGCACAGATTATCCTTTTCAGGTAATCGGTTATCCAGATAAAACCTGGGGTAATTTTAATTTTATTCCTGTTAGTATACCGGGCATGGCTACTTCGCCCAAATATCAAGATAAGCAATGTTATGGGCTTGACCTTCGAGAGGTGATACCTAGCTCTTTTATTAAACTAGCTTATCTATTACATTTTTATAAATTAGCCAAAGAACAGAATATACCTTTCTTTGAGAAAAGTTTTGACTTACATGCAGGTCATGCAACTCTTCGACAGCAAATAGAAGCAGGCCTGTCTGAAAAAGAAATAAGAGCTAGTTGGCAAGCAGATTTAAACAGATATAAGATTTTACGTAAAAATTATTTACTTTATCCAGAATAATAATTTATGTTGCTTTATCTATTCGATATAAAATCGAATAGTTTTACATATTAGTTTATAAAAGTCCAAGCTTATTTAGTTTCTTACACCTGCTTGATTGCTTGTTTATATATACTAACTGAGTTTTTGCACCTTCTCTTTCAAGCTTCACAGAATTCTAAAGCTAGGGCTAACTGAGGGTGTAAAAAGCATAACCAAGTATAAGATTGTATAAATTCCTTTGTAAAAAAGTTAACCTTATACTAATATGTTTACCTACTTAACAACTTATAAATGATTAAAAGGAAATATCCCGTAGGTTGTCAACTCATAATCTACATATTATTACTTGTAAGCTTGTGCCTACAAAGCTGCTCCCATTCTACCAATTTACCTTGTGCTTCTGTTAAGGAAGAATCGGTAGTACAAACACAAGAAACAATGCATCAAGCAGGCATTTCTTCGATACTTAACAAAGAGTTTAGTGCACAAGCGGGCCATATCCTTACTTTCTATAAAGAAGCTGGTCAGTTGCAAGCAGTTGTAAAAGAAAACTGCCCTATCGGCTTTAGTAAAACACATATTTTACCTGTATATATTGAGCAAGGGGCAGAATTATCGGATCTACTTCGATTAGGCGAGCAAGCACAACAACGACGTATTCATATTCAATTAGCACAAGGACACCAGCCAGCTAAAGTAGTTATCTATAAAGGAGCAGGGTTGATGGGGGGCGGTAAAAAAAAGAAACAATTAACTGATGAGCAGAAAGCTATACAAAAGGAAAAGAGGGCCAGAAAGGAAGAAGAGAAAGCTAAGATGTGTAAAGAGGAGAGATCCAGAAAGAGAGAAGAGGAAGTTAAGCTGAAAAAAGAGAAAGCTAGGTTGAGAAAGGAGGAGAGAGCTAGAAAGAGAAAAGAAGAGAATGTTAGACGGGAGGCCGAAAAGGTAGCTCTTAAAAATACCCCTTTACATGAAGCTATTTTAGAGGGGAATGCTACAAAGCTTTATGAGCTGGTTCATTCAGGAGCAGATATATACGCTAAGGGTAGGTATGGAACTACTCCCTTACAGTTGGCAGTTAGGAAGTCTGATGTAGAGTTAATAAGCTTATTATTGGACCAAAGGGCAGATATAAATAAAGATAAGATATCTAAGCTTTTATACTTGGCTATCAGAAGATCGGATGTGGAAGTAGTAAATCTATTATTAGAATATGGGGCAGATATAAATTCTCGGGAGCATAATGGAATTTCTCCATTACATGTAGCTGTTGATGAGAACCGAACGGAAGTAGTAAAGCTATTATTAGAACAAGGAGTAGACTTAAATGTTAGGAATAATTACCAAAATACACCATTACATTGGGCTATTAGAAAGGGTTATATAGGAGTGGCTAAGTTATTGGTACAGTATGGGGCAGATATAAATGCTCAAGGAGAATATGGTGCTTCTCCATTACACATAGCTGTGGCAGAAAGCCAAATGGAATTAGTGAAGCTATTTTTAGAACAAGGGGCAGATATATATGTGAAGGGTAAGTATAATGATCTTGTATTACATTGGGCTGCTGCTCGAGGGAATGTGCATATAACCAAGCTGCTACTAGAGCATGAAGCATATATATGTGCTAAACTTAATTGGGATATTTTTCAAAGATCTGTGGAGTCAGTACATTCCTTAGTAGAACGTGAATTTGCTATAAATAGTAAAGATGACTCTGGTGATACACCATTGCATAAAGCGGCCAGAAATGGACACTTAGAAGTGGTAGAGATATTACTAGACCAAGGAGCTAACGCAAATGCTACAAATATCAAGGGGCTAACTCCTTATCAGGTTACTAAAGAAGTTAGCATATTAACCGTATTAGGTGCTCTATCTATAACAGATGTAAATGTTTTGGATAAAAGAGTTGAAAAAGAAAATGTTTCAAACGAGTTAAAAGAAGCACATAAGGGCGGTGTAGATGTAACTTCAGCAAGTGCCAATAGTCTTGCGAAAGATAAATATGACGATACGGATATTATAAGAAAAAATAAATCCTTACAAAAAGCTATTGTAAGGGGAGATGTAAAAAGAGTCAGTAAGTTAATAAATATAGGGTTAGATATTAATGCCAAAAATATAGATGGCAATACACTTTTATATTTGGCTGCACAAAATTCTTGGATAGAGGTAGCTAAGCTTTTGATTGAAAACGGTGCTAAAGTTAATGAAGTTAGTAAGAATGGAGAAATTCCTTTACATTCTGTTGCTGAGAAGGGACAGTTAGAGTTAGTTGATCTATTGGCGGAACAAAAATCCAATTTTAATGCTAAAAATATTACGGGGAATACGCCTTTGCATTTAGCTGTTATAAATAATCATGTGGAAGTAGTGCGTCTACTACTGCAATTAGGAGCTAAGTGGAATGTTGAAAATAAATCAGGCCGTACACCTCTTCAGTTTGCTATACGAAAGGGCTATACAGCAATAGCCGATTTAATAATTAGCAAAGAGAAAGGATATATGAGCGAGGAAGAAGATACTTATAATGAACTTTAATTATGTTATCTATGTATGTGTATGGTTTCGCAAGCAAGCTGACTAGCATGTAAATTATAAACCTAAGCATGGTTATGTTTCTTGCTGTTTTAGACGTATAATATAAAATATTAGACCTGCTGCGAAACAACTGTTATAAAAAAACAGAGGAGTATTTTTCACAATTTAGAGAACACAAAAAATAAAAATAGGCATTTAAAGTATAAAAAAGGCAGGTTGATTTTTTGTAGATAGTAAATTTATCTCTCAAAAATCCAATAGTTTTATCAATTTTCTGTTTCGCAGCGGCTCTATTCAATTTTACAATTGCTTGGACAAGGTTTCAGGTTGAAACACATTTATTCCTAATTTCTTGCAGAGGATAGTTTATTCGATGTAGCTCCCCTTTATTATAAAAGGAAAGTATAATCATTTACCCTACTTTCCACTTAGTGCTGTGTAAAGCAAATAGATAAAAAATTAGTGTCAAGGTATAGGATGACTAAAATGGACAGCTGTTGCCGTCACTGCTCGTTTTTCCCAATTTTCCCTATAAATTTTATTTATTCTACTATCGGTAATCAATAGTAAATTTTCGGCATTTCTATATTCTGCAGCATTACTCCAATTAAATGAGCCAGTAAGTATATAGGCATTATCAATAATCATTACTTTATTGTGGGCAATGCCTGGTACTATGTCGATCGCTACAGGTATACCCATATCTACTACTTTTTTAACCTGGGAACCCTTTGCTGTTAATTGTGACCGGTCTACCAAGATTTTCACTATAACACCTCTCTTATGTGCTTCTATAAGCGCTTGTGCAATCTTAGCTGAGGTAAAAGCGTAGGCTTGTACAAGTATGTTACTCTGTGCCATACCAATGGCTTGTTCTATAAAAGGTATACATTGACCACCAGGACTAAACCGAATCTGTATAGAACTAGTGGTAGGTAAGTTTCTATTTGTATAATCCTTGTGGAAGTAAACAGCACTTTCATATCCGCTTGCAGCACCTATTATAAAAGCGAATAGAATAGCTACCTTTAGTTTGGTCGAATTCTTTTTAATGGCGCTTTTCTCAATGGTTGCCATATCCTTTTTGATAAAGCTCTATATCAATTTCTTTCTAAGATATTCGGCTGTATGGTTATTGCTAAGCTGAATCATATCTTCTGGGGTACCACTAAACACAATTTCTCCTCCTTGGTCTCCGCCCTCTGGGCCTAAATCTATAATCCAGTCGGCACATTTAATAAGTTCTGTTGTATGTTCTATAACCAGCACGCTATTTCCCACACTAATTAGGTTATTGATTGCTGTGAGCAACTTACTAATATCATGCACATGGAGTCCTGTGGTAGGTTCATCAAAGATAAACAAAGTATGTTCTTGCTGGTGGCTCTTATCTAAGTAGGTTGCTAGCTTGAGGCGCTGTGCTTCTCCACCACTTAGGGAGCTAGAAGGCTGCCCTAGTGTAACATATCCTAAGCCTACATCACGCAAAGGTTTTAGTTTTCTGTAAATGCTGGTTTGGTCTCTAAAGAAATAAGAAGCATCATCGACAGTCATGTCTAGCACAGATGCAATATCATGATCCTTATATTTTATTTCTAATGCTTCTTGCTTAAATCGTTTGCCATGACAGCTTTCACATGTCAGTGTTATATCGGCCATAAATTGCATTTCTATAGTTATTTTACCTTCTCCTTGGCATGCTTCACATCTGCCTCCTTCTACATTAAATGAAAAATAGGAGGGTTGATAACTTCGCTGCTTTGCTAATGGCTGGTCTGCAAATAGCTGTCGGATGTGCTCATAGGCTTTTACATAAGTAACCGGATTAGATCGAGAGGATTTTCCAATAGGGTTTTGATCTACAAACTCTATATACTTAATTAGATCATAATCGCCTTCTAAACTATCAAAACTACCTGGTTTTTCTTTATATATTTCTAGCTTATTGGCTAAAGCTGGGTATATAATTCTTTTTACTAAGGTAGATTTTCCTGAGCCACTCACGCCTGTTATAACGGTCAATACACCTAATGGAATGGTTACATCTACATCCTTTAAATTATTCTCTCTAATGCCTTTAAAAGTAATGTTATATTGAGGCTTGCGTCTCTGGGTAGGTACAGGAATGGTTTCTATGCCGTTTAAGTAACGAGCAGTGTGGCTTTGGTTGAAATTTTTTAAGGCATCCCAATCTCCTTGAAATACCAATTCTCCACCTTTAGAACCTGCTTCAGGCCCTATGTCAATTAGCTGATCAGCCACTTGCATTAGCTCTTCTTCATGTTCCACTACAATAACTGTATTACCTAGATTTTTTAAGGCAACCAAAATATCAATTAGTTTTTGTGTATCTCTAGGATGCAGTCCAATAGTAGGCTCATCTAAAATATAGAGCGTATCTACTAGTGTACTACCCAAGGCTGTAGCTAGCTTAATCCTTTGGTACTCCCCACCGGATAGGGTAGCAGATTGCCGGTTTAAAGTAAGGTAACTTAATCCGACCTGTTCCATATAAGATAGCCTATTTCTAATCTCAACCAGAAGTCGGTCGGCAATTTGTTGTGCATGTACCGGCAATGATAGGCTGTTAAAAAAACGAGCCACCTCTGCTATAGGCATTAGTAGTAATTCAGTAATGGCTTTTCCTTCTATTTTAACATAACTGGCATCTTTTCTAATTCTAGTTCCTTGGCAATCAGGACAGGTCGTTTTTCCTCTATAACGAGATAAAAGAATTCTATACTGGATTTTGTGTATTTTCTCTTGCAAATATTGAAAGAAACCATCGATGCCTTTAAAATTACCATCACCTTTCCATAAAAATGTTTGCTCTTCAGCAGTTAAATCTTTGTAAGGCCTATGGATAGGGAAATCTTTATACCGCTCGTTTTCTATAAGTGGCTGTAACCATTTATGCATGGATTGGCTTTTCCAGGGATAAATAGCTCCTTCGTAAACAGAAAGCGTTCTATTAGGTATAACTTTATCAATATCAATACCCAATATTTTCCCAAATCCATCGCACGTTTTGCAGGCACCATAAGAGTTGTTAAAACTAAAAAGGTTTACAGAAGGTATTTCAAAGGCCATTCCGTCTTGTTCAAAACGATCAGAGAACACTTTCTGTTCTTTACCTACAATTTCCACATAGCAAGTTCCTTTGCCTTCAAAAAAAGCAGTTTGGATAGAATCGGCTATTCTAAACTGATTGTCGCGATCTTCTTGGTCCACTACAAACCGATCTATTAATATAGATATATCATGAGATGTTAAGGCTTGCTCGCTACTGAGAATATCTTCAATAAAAGTTGTTTTTCCTGCATATATGATTCTAGTAAATCCTTTTGCTAGTTCTACTTTTAAACGCTCTATAGGGTTAGCATTTGCATCTAGTTGTAAAGGGTAGGAGATGATAGCTTTTGTTCCGGCAGGATGGCTATAAATGTAATCAACTACATCAGATACGGTATTCCTAGTAACTTTTTGTCCGCTAATGGGTGAGTAAGTGGTGCCAATTCTAGCATAGAGAAGTTTTAAATATTCATATATCTCTGTGATAGTACCTACTGTAGAGCGTGGATTTTTATTATTGGTTTTTTGCTCAATAGCAATCGCAGGGGAAATGCCACGAATATAATCTACATCTGGTTTTTCTAATTTCCCTAAAAACTGACGTGCGTAAGAACTTAAGCTTTCTATGTACATACGCTGGCCCTCGGCAAACAGTGTATCAAAAGCCAAGGAAGACTTGCCAGAACCAGACAATCCTGTAATCACTACTAGTTGGTTACGTGGAATAGCTACATTTACATTTTTTAGATTATTTACCCTTGCTCCTTTTACAATGATGAAATGTCTGGGGTCAAGCTGGTCAACTTCATGGTAAGGCGTATGGTTATTCATAGAAGCAATATTAGCCTAAAATTCTAGCATAGTACTAGAATTTCAAATGTGCAAGAATTATTCTGTCAAGTAAAGTTAAAACAGATATAGCAAATAATTTTGTAATATTCTTCTTTCTTTGATCAGGATTACTTTAGTGCATTTTTTACTTCTTCACTTGTAGCTAAGTCCAAAGGAATTTGACCTTTATTGTTGTGTATATCTTTTTTAGCTCTTGCATTTACTAGTGCATGAACTACATTAAGATGACCTCTCCAAGCAGCATTATGTAGAGGAGTATTACCCTCACCATCCTGTATGTCAATAGTTGCACCTTGTTTTATTAATTCTAATACTGTCGCAGTTTGTTGATTATAAAGAGCAGCAACATGTAAAGGGGTCCTCTCACATATATCCTTAGTATCTATATATGTATTTTTTATATTTAATTTTATACTGTATTCTATTAATCTTAATACTGTTTCTCTATGTCCTGCCTGAGCAGCAAAGTGTAAAGGAGTATTTCCATCTATATTCTTTGTATTTAATTCTGCCCCCTTCTCTAGTAATTTGAGTACTGTTTCTGTATGACCAAAACGAGCGGCACGATGTAAAGGGGTATCTCCATCTATATTCTTTATATCTATTATTGCTCCTTTTTCTATTAGTTTTACTACTGCATTAGTATGGCCTGAACCAGATGCAAGATGTAAAGGAGTTTCTTCATCAATTTGATTCTTGGCATCTATATCTCCGCCTTTCTCTAACAATTTCAATATAGCTTCTATATGTCCTGCCTGAGCAGCAAAGTGTAAAGGAGTATTTCCATATATATTCTTTGTATTTAATTCTGCCCCCTTCTCTATTAATTTTGCTATGGTTTCTACATGTCCTGATTCGGCAGCATAATGAAGAGGAGCATTACCTCCCCATTCCCGTCCCTTTATATTAACGTCAGCACCATGCTCTATTAATTCTAACAGTATCTCAGTATATCCAAAGCTTGCAGCTACATGTAATGCAGCATTTTCGCCATATATTGTATTCACCTTGGCTCCTCTGGCTATCAAGGCTTTAACAATTGGTAAGCTTCTTATTTCTACAGCTTGCATTAAGGCTGTGTGGTTTCTCTCACTCCAGTAGTTGTAATTACAGGCATCAATATCTACTGTTTCATTTTTTTGAAGCTTGGTGAGTATATCAGCCAAGAAGTTTTTCCCTGCTGCTTTAGCAGTATTGATCATGTCGTCAGTAATAACCTCTGCATTTATATTATATTTTAAGGTTGGTATACCGCTGCGGCCTTTATTTCCCTTGTTGTTACACTCGCAAGAAATTACTGTAACGAGTACAAATATTAAACAAAGGAAGTTATCAGAACAGCAATAAAGTTTATTCTTAAATTCTTCTATAGTTTTCATACATAACTATTTAATAAGTAGTATCAATACTCTAAAAGTGAATAGCATAGCATAGAACAATTTGCCAGGTAAGTTATAAAATGTTTCTTTGTATGTCAACTATACAGTATAGTATATCCTTGGAAATAGTTTATATCCTATGCCGATTATAACAGAAGTGCTAGGGGAAAAAGCCTAGTCGATAAACTATTTTAGTAAAGCTCTTATTTCTTCTGTTTTAGCTAAATCTAAAGGGGTGTTGCGTTCGTTATTTGCTATATCTTTCTTTGCTCCGCAGTTTACTAATACTGATACCGCTTCTTTACAACCATACTTAGCAGCAATATGTAAAGGTGTATTTCCGCTATTGTTCGTAATATCAATTTTTACCCCTTTTTCTACTAATTTTGATAGTAGCCTAATATCTCCATATACAGCCAAATGTAAAAGAGTATTTCCCTGCCTATCTATTGTATTTACTTCTATTTCTTTTGCTTTTTCTATTAATGTTAAAGCTATATCACCATGCCCTTCTCGAATAATATAATATAAAGGATGTAAACCTATTTTGTTCTTTATATTTACGTCAGCCCCTTTTTCTATTAATTTTAGCACTATATTGGCATAGCCTTTCCTGGCTGCCAGGTTAAGTGCCGTATCTCCTTCAATGCTTGATATGTCAAGATTTGCTCCTTGCTCTATCAGACTTAACGCTATTTCCGTATGTGCTTTCATGATAGCAAGATGTAAAGGGGTATACCCATCGTTAGTTGCTGATTTTATGTTTGCTCCCTTTTGTATCAATTTAAATACTATATCAGCATGCCCAGCATCAGCAGCAAGATGTAAAGGAGTATCACCATATTTATCCTTTGCATTTAGTTCTGCACCTTTTTCTATTAATTTGAGTAGTATTTCGGTATGGCCAGATTTAGCAGCTATATGTAAAGGTGTAAGATCATTTCTATAATTTAGAAGTATAAATTCATCTTTTTCGTTTTCTTGTATCTTTTTGTTTACGTTTACTCCCCTTTTTAGTATTGTATCTACAATATCTAAGTTCCCAAATTCTACAGCTTCTTTTAAACCTAAAATATCCAGGTCCGAACTAAGTAGTCCATTGACAATATTAATGTCTTCGGCCTCTAGCTCCTGGAACGTTTTAAGTAAAATTACTAAATTGGTTTTCTTTGCTGCTTCAGCAGCATCAATCATCTCCTTGGGAATAGGCTTTTTGTTCTTATCATTGGTGATAGGTTCTTCGCTTTTATCGTTTGCTTTGGGAATTTCTGGATTTATTATATCACCTCTGCCTCCCTTTGGGACACATTCACAAGCAACTACTGTAACCAATACTAATAATAACTTTAGAAGATTAATACAAATGTGAAGATTGATGGTAGTGCTTTTATTAGGTTGCATATTAAATGAGTTTTTAAAGTTTCAATTATACTTCTTCTAGATAGAAGATATTTTTGAATGGATATTCAAAAAATAAAACTCAGTCTTAAAGTTAAGAATATTCTTTATTAAATTTTGCTAGATAATATAAAAATGATTATCGAATTACAAACACTATGAAGGCTAGCATCTGCCTTAAAGTTATACTTGGAAAATGTAGACTATACTATATAAGTATAGTCTACATTTATTATGTCAAGCTATCTGCAGTCCTTATTCTTATCATTTTTGGAACCTAAGCTATAAGACTATTCTGATGTAGTGGCATGATATTTCCCTCTACTAATCCATCAGCTTTCAACTTTTTAAGCTGTACCTGATGTAAAGTATTTACCAAATTAGCGTCATAAGGTACACTGACACGTACATAGTTATCAGAAAATCCTTGTATGGTGCCATTTACATCGGGTTGTTCAAATAGTATTTCTACAGTCTTTCCTAGGTTCTGCTCATAAAAGTAGCGTTGTTTTTTGTCAGAAAGGATACGGAGCATACTGGCTCTTCTGTTTCTTTCTTTTTGTGAAACTATCCCTTCTAATGTAATAGCTTGTGTATTTTGTCTTTCTGAATAAGGAAATACATGTAAATATGAGATATCTAACTCATTTAGGAACTGATAAGTATCTAAAAATTTCTCTTCGGTTTCTCCTGGAAAACCTACAATCACATCTACGCCTATACAACAGTGTGGCATTAGCTTTTTAATATGTGCTACCCGTTCTACGTATAATTCTCGCTGATAGCGCCGCCGCATAAGCTTAAGAATATCATTATTCCCAGATTGTAAAGGGATATGAAAGTGAGGCACAAACCTACCAGACTGTGCCACGAACTGAATAATTTCGTCGGTTAGTAAATTGGGTTCAATAGAAGATATACGGAAACGTTTAATATCAACTACTTTTTCAAGTGCTTCTATTAATGATAAGAAGTTGGTTTGACGTCGATTGTCAATAATGCCATAGTCACCAATATTAACTCCTGTCAAAACTATTTCTTTTATTCCTTGATCAGCAATTTTTCTTGCTTGTTCTACAATGCTTTCTATGGTATCGCTTCTACTTTTTCCTCTTGCTAATGGAATGGTACAAAAAGAACAATGGTAGTTACAGCCATCTTGTACTTTTAAAAAAGTACGTGTTCTATCTCCTATAGAGTGAGCATGCGTGAAAGTGTTAACATCTTTTATACAGGAGACATATACTTCTGCTTGTCCTTTTTTGTCGAAGCTGCTGATTATCTCTAATAACTTAAATTTCTCATGTGCACCTAAAACAACATCCACACCTGGAATGCTAGCAATTTCTTCTGGCTTAAGCTGCGCATAGCAACCCATAATAATAATAAAGGCTTCAGGAGAGATTTTAAGAGCATCTTTAACTATGCGTCTACATTTCTTATCTGCCTGCTCCGTTACAGAACACGTATTGATTATAAAAATGTGAGGGTTATCTTCAAATTCTACCTTTTGGTACCCTTGTTCTGTAAACAATCGGCCAACAGCAGAAGTTTCTGAAAAATTTAGTTTGCACCCTAATGTATAAAAAGCTACTCGTTTCATAATTAGCTAAATTATGTAGAAACTAGCTATTTTGAGAATAGGTGTAACATTTTTTTTATAATATGCTGTAAGCGTATTGAAAATATGCGTTGGTCGACGTAACTTTACAGTGGCAAACCTGTACGACCAGCTCCTATTGAATCCCCTAGGTCTGGAAAGAAGCAAGGGTAGGTAGTTGTAGCGGTGCGATACATGGTTTGCTTTTTTATTTTCTACTATTGAGATAAAAGGCTTTTAAATAATTAGTGTTACAAATAATAATTATTAAAGAGAGCATTCATGCCATTTTACTCCCAGGAAATAACCTAACTTTACAATTTATATTTATAAGTAAGACATTCTTTAATTTGCCTTATTGAATAAATCATATGATTTAAATAAATTACGCTATTGTGCAGCTAGTAACTATTTATCTTTCATAGCTATATCTGTTGCGTTAATTAACTAAGAGTATACTAAATTGATAAAGCTTATGTTGTATTTATGTCTATAGATATATCTAAACTTTCCAAGCATTTCCAAAACAAAACAGTTGTAGATCACCTTACTTTTAGAGTTAAAAAAGGTGAAATTTTAGGTTTATTAGGCCCAAATGGTGCTGGTAAATCTACTACTATGAAAATGTTGACAGGTTATATACAACCTTCTGAAGGAAAGATCTATATATGTGGTTATGACCTTAATAAAGAGTCACTTAAAGCTAAAAAGAATATAGGATATTTACCTGAACATAATCCTTTGTATTTAGATATGTATGTACACGAGTACCTACAATTTATGGGTAGTATCCATGGATTAGGTAAGAGAGCGTGTATACAAAGAGCGCGGTTGGTTGTGGAACAATGTGATATAGGAGATGTACAAAACAAAAAGCTGGGTGTACTTTCTAAAGGGTATCGACAGCGAGTAGGGTTAGCTCAGGCACTCATGCATGACCCTACAGTGTTGGTGTTGGATGAGCCTACAACAGGGTTGGATCCTAACCAACTACATCACATTCGCCAGCTTATTAAGGAACTTGGACGTGAAAAAGCTATTATATTTTCTACACATATCATGCAAGAAGTAGAAGCAGTTTGTGACCAGGTTATTATTATGCATCATGGTAAACTGTGCTTGACAGCCACACTAAGTGAATTAGATCAACAGTGTAGTGATCAGCTTATAATATCGTTTAGAGAACCAATACCTGTAGATGCACTTTCTAGTATTGAAGGAATAAATAAACTTGAAATTTTAGATGCACATAAATGTAAATTATACGTTAGCAACAGTAAAGATATTTATGAACATATTTTCTGCTTTACTAAACAACAAGGGCTTACACTACAACGATTAGAGCATAAAAGAGAGAGTCTAGAAGAGATCTTTACACAAATTACTAAAGTAGACAGCACTTCTATTACTTAACATGTTATCTATTAGCTAATTACTAATGTTATGCTTGCAATCTTAAAGAAAGAACTGTACACCTTTTTCAATTCCTTAATAGCCTATGTTATCATAGGCTTCTTTTTAATTTTAATTGGATTATGGGTATGGGTATTCCCAGAAACCAATGTCTTAGATTCTGGCTATGCAGATTTATCATCGCTATTCCAAGTGGCACCTTATATACTAATGTTTCTAGCTCCAGCAATTACAATGAGTCTTTTTTCAGAAGAGTTTAAGTTAGGAACCTTAGAATTATTGTTAACTAGTCCACTTACAACCATACAGATTACTTTAGGTAAATATTTTGCTAGTCTAGTTATTGTAATTACTATTTTGCTACTTACTGCTACCTATGGATTCTCTATCTACTACTTAGCTATCCCTACTGGGAATATCGATATAGCAGCTTTAGTAGGTTCCTATATAGGACTATTATTTTTAGCTGCTCTTTTCTTATCCATAGGTTTAAGTGCCTCTGTCCTTACGAGAAACCAAATTGTGGCTTTTTTAATAGGTACCTTATTCTGCTTTTTATTATATCAAGGATTTGATGCTTGGAGTACTCTTAAAACATGGGAAAAATATTCTCTATGGATAGCTAAATTAGGTATACTCTACCACTATGAAGCTTTGAGCAGGGGAGTAATCGATCTGCGCGATGTGCTTTATTTTTGTAGTGCCAGTTGCATATCAGTCCTGTTTACTAACCTAATGCTAAAGAGAAGATAAAGATGAGATTTAGTAAGCATACTTATAAGAATAGATGGTTGATATTATTAACTTTTGTATCAGTTATAGGAATAGCTAATAAACTAGCTTATTATTTTCCTTTACGGGTAGATTTAACAGAGGATAAGCGCTATTCTCTACATTCCTCTACAAAAGCATTACTCAGTCGTTTAGAATCTGAGTTGCAAGTAAATATATATTTATCAGGAGATTTACCAAATGAATTTAAGCAATTACAGACTGGTGTAATTGCACTTTTAGAAGAATTTAAAGCTTATGCACGTTGCCCTGTTACTTGCCACGTAATAGACCTAAGCAAAGAACCTGCTGATAAGCGTAAAGAAATACTAAAGAAGTTGTTGGAAAAGAAAATAGAACCTACTAACCTTTATAGGCAAGCACATGGAAAACGAATAGAAAATCTAATTTATCCAGGTGCTATTCTCTCTTACCAGGGGAATGAAGTGGGTGTTATGATGTTGAAGGCTGATAAAATGACACCTACTAACAAGATGGTAAGCCAATCTATAGAAAATCTTGAATATGAATTTATCAGTTCGCTGGCTAAGTTAATTGATTATAAAAATGTAAAAATAGGCCTTATTAAAGGACATGGAGAACCCAATACCACTCAGTTACAAGGGCTATCACAAGCGCTAGGAGAATTGTATGAAGTTCATAACGTAATGCTTTCTCAAGTGTTTGAATTATCTAACTATGCCGCTTTATTGATCACTAAGCCTCAAGAGGGTTTTACAGAGTCTGAAAAGTACGTATTAGATCAGTATATTATGCAAGGGGGTAAGGTCTTATTTTTTTTAGATCGCTTGAAAATTAATATGGACAATCTAGCTAGTGGAAATTCAATTGCACTTCCGTTAGAGCTTAATTTAGATGACCAATTATTCAGGTATGGAGTAAGAATTAACCCAGACCTGATAAAAGACTTACAGGCTGGTGTCTATCCTATTATAGTTGGTAAAATGGGCAATCAGCCTCAACTCAAGCTTCTTCCTTGGCCTTTCTTTCCTATTATTAATAATTTCTCCGACCATTTAATAACTAAAAATATAAATGCTATATATACACAATTTATTAGTAGTATAGATATTGTGAAGGTGGAAGGTGTCATTCAAACTCCCCTTTTATATAGCTCTCCATATAGTCTTAAAGCGACTACTCCTGTGTATGTAGACCTAGAATCACTAAGAAGAGCACCTGATACAAACCTATATAAGCAAGGCCCTATTCCATTAGCTTGCCTATTAGAAGGTAAATTTAATTCATTGTATAAAAATAGGATGCTTCCTAAAGGCATAGATGCTACACAGTTTCTTGCTGTGAGCCAGCCTACTAAAATACTTGTTGTAGCAAGTGGCAGTATTGTACTCAATGCTGTTTCCCCAAAAGATCAGCAAGCGTTACCATGGGGTTATGATCCATTTTTGCAACAAAGCTTTGCTAATCAAGACTTTGTGTTGGGTGTACTTGCTTATATGTTAGAAGAATCAGGGGTTATTAATGCCAAGCGTAAAACAGTTAAACTGCGTCTTTTAGACAATTTAAAAGTAACTAGAGAAAGGTTGTATTGGCAGTTGTTAAATATAGTTACACCTATTTTTATGTTGGTGCTTATGGGAATACTTTGGCATATAGTCCGAAGAAAAAGATATAGGGTAAAAATTTAGTTTTTGTTTTGGGTAAACATCGGCAGTGTTGCAAATAGAAAAAGAAGTTAAGGTTGTGAGGTGAGAGAAGGATTGATTAGAGGGCTTAAAGAGCTAATAAATTATGGGTGATAATATTAATTTCTCCCAAAATACCTTGTCCATATTTCCATGCATCAAAACGCCCCTTCTTAAAGATGCACATTAGCTCAAAGCCTTTTATAGTAGCAAAGGCTGTCTTCATGGATTTAAAGCCTAATGTTGGATCAATTAATCGCTTAAGCTTACCATGGTCCGATTCTATTAGATTATTGAGATATTTGACTTGCCGGTGTTCTAAATCTGGAGGACATTTACCGGCTAGTTTTAGCTCATTTATGGCCTTACCGTAGGCAGGGTTTTTATCAGTATTGATAGTTTTAGGTCTACAATATGCAGGAATAGAACTTAACGCTTTACTTAAGAACCTCTTAGCTGCATTACTATTTCTGGTAGTGGATAGAAAAAAATCTATGGTATTACCTGCTTGATCTAATGCTCTATAAAGGTATATCCATTTACCCTTCACTTTAATATAAGTTTCATCTACACGCCAGCTATAGCCCCGAGTAGGCTTCCAATACCATTTGAGTTTATCTAATATCTTGGGGGCGTAGAACTGAACCCACCTATAAATGGTGCAATGATCTACTTGAATCCCTCTTTCAGAGAGCATTTCTTCTAAATCATGATAGCTTATTCCATACTTGCAATACCATCTTACTGCCCATATGATTATATCGTATTTGAAGTGGCGTCTTTTAAAGATGCTCATTTCCTTACTTTCTGGTTAACTCAATACAATTTACCCCTCTTAATTACTATTTGTAACAGTGCCAATATTAATGATTATCTCTTAGCCAAGACTTCTAAGCTAAGTTTTTTAAGCTCACTTGCAATAGGTTCCAAACCTAACTTTTCAGCAAGTCCTACAAAGAAATTTAATGTTTCATTTGCTATATGCTTCTGCTTAGCCAGGGAAGAGTGGCCACTGATGGTGCGCATGTTATGTAGCCTATCTGCTAGTTTTACGTAGGCAGCACGTTCATCTTCATACTCCATGAGTCTATAAACATTCTCATGATCTGCTAAGCTTATCCTGCGTAAATTATCTTCTAGGTTAGTTACTTTTTTTACTATAAATGCTACCTGTTCTCCAAATATAGCTTCAATCTGCACCAGCGAAAGACTTGTATCTTCAACTGTGTCATGAAGTAGCGCTGCTACCACTGCATCTTGATCCTTACAATATTCTAATAAGATTAGAGCGACAGCTATGGGATGGGTAAAAAAAGGCTCGCCTGATTTACGCTTAACACCGGCGTGGTATCTTTTAATAGTTTTTAATGCTTTAGCTATAGTTTTTGTATCTATTTTGATAGCCTTGATCTTATCTAATAGCTCATTTTCTAGTTTTATAGCGAGCGGATGTTTCATTTCCGCTTCATCGACTGCTACAGGTTCCCTTAATAACTCCATCACTTTACCTCTTACTTCTCTTACGTTGGCTGGAAGTACATATACTTGGGTTTGCTCGTTATCCAATTCTGCGTATCCATAATGAGCATGAATAATACGAGCATTTTCTATTAGTTTACCTTTTTTTGTATGTTGACTCATCAAAGGCAGCTGCTCAAGTAAGTAAATATCTTTTTTGTTAGCAGTGTCTTTTTCTATGGTAATGGTAAATCTTAAGGCTGCTAATTGCCTGGTGTAATCTTTAATATAATCTATCTTATAGCCTAGCTTAACGTCTTCTACTACTACATGAATAGGCTGGTTGTTTGCATTATGTTGGTGTACATGTAGGATACCATTTACCAGCAGTTGTTTTAATTTTACTCTATCTGCATCAATAATTTCTTGGCGAGTATCTACACTCGTTATCAGCTGGGGAAGAGATAATAAGTTCATGAGTTTAATGGTTTCTTTTACCTCTAATAAAAGCTGGTCTAATTTTATCTGAGCTACTTCCAATCGGATGTAATCCGTCATACGGTAGATAATCTGCTCTATATAAGCCGCCGTTAATGCTTTCTCGTCAGCATTGAGTTCCTTTAAAACCTCACCTCCATAAGCTAAAATTTGTGCTAGCTCATTGTTTTTTTCTTCATATAAACCTTCTAGGTAAATATTCTTGTTTTGCAAGGACTTTTTTTCTTGCTTAAACCTAAATATTGTAATTAGAAAACTACTTAATAAAAGAATGCTATAAATAACTTTGAATTCAGCTGTGCCATCTGTTCCACTACAATGTATATTGCCACAGTACATATATACAATTAAACACCCTATTAGGATACCGTATGTAGCAAGGAAGAGCATTAAAGGCCAAGAAAGTAGGAAAGCAGCCATGATTAAGTTAAGCATAAAGATCATTACTTGTACTTCGTGGAAACCGCTCATCAGCACTAAAATAGTGCCCACAACAAATAAAATATAGAATATCCCAAGAGGCCAAGCAAAGGTGATAAACTTTTTAGATTTAAAAGTGGGAGGCCAAGCAGGGTATGTTAAGAACCCAGCTGTTGCAATTAAAACAGAATGCGCTGCAAAGTTATAAAGCCCTTGATAAGAAGAAACTACTGTTTCTGATATGGTATAAAAAGAAGCATAGGTAGCACCTATCACATAAACGGCAAAGAGCGAATAAACAACTTCATAAGCCGGGAGGTTTTTTTGTAAGTAAGCATAAATATGGGGATGCTTAATGGTATATAGTAACTTGTTCCATGCTTCTCTACGGCTTTGTCTGGCTGCTAAAAGCGGACCTTTTTCCTTAATCCCTACCCATCCTCCTTGTTCTCTTAAAATATAATGGCTACTTATATAGACAACTAAGTTAGCTATTATACCAGGAATAAGGCTATCCATACCTGTATATCCAAAAAACTTTTTCCAGCCTACTACTGTTATAAAGCCTGCTGCCATTCCTATTAGGACTGCTCTAGTAGTACTTCTAAAACCAAAAATAGCTAGTAGAAGTGGTACAGTAACAATAGGCATATAAAAGCTGCCAGATAGGAGCAGCAGCTGAAGCAGATCTTTGGCATGGAGGGCTAGTAATAATCCGAAAACTCCTAAAATCAATGAGAAAGATCTAATAACAATAATAGATTCTTTCCAAGAAGGTTTAAATAGCTTAATAATATCATTAACGGCTAATACTGCAGAGGAATTTAAATAGGAATCTGCTGTAGACATAGCCATGGCTGTAATACCAACAGCAATAAGCCCTTTTAATCCTGGATAAGCATACGTTGTAATAATATAATTAACTAGTTTACTCGGTTCAAGATTAGGGCTATCTGATAAAAGTAAAATAGCAACCCAAGCTACTGCAATATTTACTAGGATAGTGCTTCCAGCTGCGTAGGTAAAAGATCTTTTTACTTGTTCAAGATCTCTAGCAATTGTTACCCGCTGAAAGATAGCAGGGGCCATGCCAGGAATTAAAAAATAAAGCATTAGCCCTATTGAACTTATAAATTTGGGGTTCCATCCTATTGTTTGTTCTAAACTAAAAATAGGGTTGGTAGTTAGAGTAGAAAGAACTTGACCAGGATTTTTAATATGATTCCAAACTATCAGGCCTAATATAGGAATGAAAATAACAAAGGCAATAAACTGAAATAAGTCCGTAATAATAACTGAACGGATACCGCCAAAAGCTGAATAAAGAATAACAATGGACGCAGCTGCAATAATAGCCCAAGTCTCTTCAATGCCAAAAAGAAGATTCAACATTTTAGCAATCACCTGAAATTGAATAGCTATTGAACCTATGGACTTTAATATCCCACTAATAGCAGTAATAACTCGTACTATGGGCCCATAGAGATCCCCCATGGCTTCAGCTACTGACAAGTTATTTAAGAATTCTCCCATTCTAATAGCGAGGACTTGTCCGGTAAAAAGTAAACATAAAGTTGATCCTAAAAGGGGTATAACAAATTGTAGGCCATCCTTATAAATATTCTGTAGGCCATAAAACATAAATCCACCTCCAATCCAGGTAGCTACAATGGTGGAAGTTACTGTGGCTGTAGTAAAATCTTTATTCCCTATAGAGAAATCTCGTAAACTTCTTACACGCCGCCCAGCCATTAATCCTACTGTTAAGTTAACAAGTAAAAATGTCGTGAATAAAATGATATCAAGATATTCTTTTCGCATAAAATGTATGTTTATAGGGTAGCTTATTTTAATAAAAACATTTTATAATTTCTTCATTCCTCTTTAGGATTATCATTCAAAATCTATAAGATTATTCAATTTCATATGTTGTAAATTCACTTTTTAATGATTTTTACATAAGCCCTCCAATCAATCCTTCTCTCACCTCACAACCTTAGCTTCTCTTTCTATTTGCAACAGTGCCTTTTTAATGCTGATTTTTAAAATGTCGATGCAAAGGTTTCTTTACACTTACTAGGTTAATTACCAAATTTTCTAAAATTCAATATCAATATAATCTATTTCCCAATTAGCTACGATGGCCAGCTCATGAGGGTAAAAAATAACTGGGTTAGGAGGTATGGATTGGTTAATATTACCAAAAGACCATTTACCATCCTTTTCACTAAGTATTAAGACACGTATTTTGTAGTTACCAGGTAATACATTTTTAAATACATAATCTGTTTTGTTACGAATTTCTGCTACTACTTCATAATTTGTATTGAGCAGTTGCACAATAAAACCAGGAGCATATGTAGTAATCCTTCCCTTAATAGTACCGCATTCTTGTGGATTCTTAACAAGATACTTATAATTGGCTGCATCATTAAGTTCCTTTTCTACAGATGTAAAAACGCCCTTGGGTATATATAACTCTATGCTCGGTGATTTGTCACTTTCTAGCTTAACTTCTCCAGTAGGATGTAACCAGTTATTTAAATCAAAGTCTTTTTGAATCGTAATGGAATCTCTATTGGGATGTATTATAATTTCTTCAGGAGTTAGCTGCAGTGTATCTGCTTGGTTAACTATAAGAAATAAATTATCTGTCCGTATACTTTTGATAGGTTTATTAGTCGATATATGCACTTGAAAGGGTGTGGTATCTACTTTAGTACCTGTGGTAGGCTGTATCGTACATTTAAATTTTTCTTTCTCAATAACTCTATCTCTAAAGTGTATGCTGACATTCTTCTCTATGTTATTGCCCATTATATCTTGGGCTGTTAGCTTAGCCTCTAACATATCATCTTCCAATAACCCTAGTGTATTATATACCCTAATAGTGTGTCCATTTTCTATTAAATGGCTATATAACTGTGCCTCTTTAAATCTTTTGGACCGATTAGCCAATTCAATGTTATATGTTGTAAGTCGTTTACTAAAATTGATCTCAAAGTATTGGCCCTGTGGTTGGCTGTTTTGCAGTTTGAACTCAGTTACATCAGCTTCTAAAAATGGGTAAGTTTAGATTTTCTATTGGCTCTGAGAGTTCTAGTATTGCTGGTAAAAATCCATAAGGATCTTTGCTGGCATCCAAAATAAGCTTACTCTCCTTGCTGTAGCCTGCACATATTTTGTATCTACCTTGTTTAATATGTTCTATTTTAAATTCTCCATTCTGGTTCGTTTTAGTGAAATAATCTGGAGTGCTATTTAAAATATGTAAGGTATCTGACTCATTAATTTTATATATACATACCAATGCATCAGTTGCTGGTTGGTTAGTCATGAGATACCGTATATGGCCCGCTACATATATAGAATCTACATAGTCGCCTGTACTAAAAGTAAGTGTAGGATTCTCCGCAGGTGTATGCTCTTTTGTATCGCATATAGCATCTTTAAAGTTAAAAGTATAGGTGGTTTCTTCTTCTAACGGTGCTTCTAATTCAAGCTCTACCACATTACCTCTTACTTTAGCTACATAACTAGGTCTATCTTCTAAGCGGGCTAGTTTAGGTGTAATAATAAGCCTATTGTAGATATCTTGAATCTCAATTTCTTTGTCAAAAGTTAATTTTAGTTTTTTGTCTTTAAAACTAGTACTTCCATGTAAGGGATAAGTACTAATTAATTGGGGAGGTATAGTGTCTTTTGGTCCACCTTCTAGTTCTTCTATTTGCGCGCATCTAGTAGTAAGTAATAAAATGATAATTGGACTTAGAATTGTTAGAAGCGGCAGACATTTATATAATTGATTTATATAACGACGAAGTAAGCTGAAAATATTTATCCTTATTTTTTCTTGTTTATTCATTACGTTTAAGACTATACTGGTGGGTAAATTTACTACACTTAAATGTAAAAATATATAAAATGCTATATGCTAGACAAAAGAATCAACAGTAGACCCGCTGCGAAACGATTTTTGATATACAAAAAACAGCCAATAAATGCTCTAAAGGGCGAAAAAATAATGGGGTTTTTTGTTTCGCAGCGGGTCTAGTAAATGATATATTCTATTATTGGCAACTTGTTCAAAAATAGAGTGTATCAATTTTATGTCATAAATAATCTGTAAATATAGCTTTTAAGAGTAACTAGCTTGGCTCAAAATAATAGAAAGTTGTAATTGAAATGTTATAGAGTTGCAATAGTAAAAAAAAAGCACTAAAATTACGCAGGTTTATTTTGCCGTACGTCAAAAACCAATTTAGTGACAGATATAGTAGGGTAGCCTATAACACAAAAAAAGAATATTTAAATAAAAATTCTATCTATGCATATGAAAAATCTTATTCGAATTGCAGCACTTATTTTAATGCTTCTTGCGCTATGGGCTTATTTGAAAAGCAAGAAAGACTCCTCACCTAAAGTAACAGAAAAAGTATTGTATACAGCTAATGAGGCACAGATTAAAACATTAGATCCTGCCCAAGCTGAAGACCATTATTCTAATAGAGAAGTAGCTAAAGTTTATGAAGGTCTGTTAGAATTTCATTACCTTAAAAAGCCATTCGAGCTAACTCCTAATCTAGCGGAAGAAATGCCTGAAGTGTCAGCAGACCAGCTGGTTTATACCTTTAAAATTAGACGAGGTGTAAAGTTTCATGACAACCCTTGCTTTCCTAATGGTAAAGGGAGAGAACTGACGGCGCATGATTTTGTATATTCTTTTAAAAGGTTAGCTGATCCTAAGCTTCAAGCAAAGAACTTTTGGCTAATCAATAACAATCTAAAGGAAGTTAATGCATGGAGAGAAAGATATGCCGATGCTATACAGGCCAATTATGACGAAGAAATAGAGGGAGTAAAAGCTATAGACCGCTATACACTGCAGTTCACTTTAACAAGACCTAATCCACAATTTCTATACTTTTTAGGTATGTCGGGATGTTACGTGGTTCCTCGTGAAGCAGTAGAGCATTATGGTATGGAGTTTACTAATCATCCTGTAGGAACAGGAGCTTTTATGTTAGAAGCTTTTAATCCACAAGATAGTAAGCTAGTATACCGCAAAAACCCTACTTTTAGAGATAAACGTTTCCCTAGTGAATCTATAGAAGAATATAAACATATGCTAGCTTATGCTGGGAAGCAGTTGCCTTTTGTAGACAAAATAGTTACTTATATCCTTACTGAGGCACAACCTAAATGGCTTAAATTTAAAAAGGGTGATTTAGATATAATTGATATTACTAAAGATAAAATTGCCTTAGATGTAGTGCGAAACGGTGAGTTAATTCCTGATCTTAAAGAAAAAGGCATTAACCTATATAGCGTAGCTGAATTAAGTACTACTTATGTTGTTATGAACTGTGCTAATCCTTTATTTAAAGATAATCTTAAGCTTCGGCAAGCTATGGCATTAGCATTTGACAAAGAAGGTTATAATAAATTGTTTCATAATAATACAGCAGTAGTAGCACAATCAACTGTTCCTCCTGGGCTAGCTGGCTACAGAGAAGATTATATAAATCCTTATGGTATCTATGATATTGAAAAAGCTAAACAATATTTAGCAGAGGCAGGTTATCCTGAAGGCAAAGGATTGCCTGAGCTTACACTAGATGCGGGGCCTGATGCCGAACTAAGATTAAAAGGAGAATTTTTTCAGAAATGCATGGCTAAAATAGGCGTACGTATTAAAGTAGTCGGAAATATTTTTCCAGAATTAATAAAAAAAATTAATAATCAAGCTACCATGCTACATAGTATTTCTTGGAGTGCAGATTACCCAGACGCACAAAATTTCTTCATGCTCCTGTATGGTCCTTACCAACCAGGTGGCATTGGATCTAATTTAAACGACTCTGCTTATGATGCTTTATATGAAAAGGCTGTAGCTATGCTAGATTCTCCTGAAAGAACTAGGCTTTATGAACAGCTTAATGAAATGATAGCTGAAAAGACACCTTTTATTTGTACTGTACATTTTCCCCATACTGGTTTGCAGCATGGGTGGGTCAAGAACTACTGTTGGTCTAACTTCCATTATGGCACAGAACAATATTTTGATATAGATTTAGAACAAAAAAACAATTAGCTTCTAAGTTATAATAAAGGGAAAACTGATTCTATATGATGGCATATCTTGTTAAAGGCATCATTTTGTAGATAACTTAGAAATGCTTTAAAAAAACATTAGCCATCTTACTTATATGAGTAAGATGGCTATAATTGCGAGCAGGCTATCCATTATCTTATAGTCGTTAACTATGTAAAAACTTATTAAAGATGTGACAACTTGTTGGTTGTTATAGGGGTATGGATTTATATAAAATATAGGCAGCGCACAAGCTTAGTAAAGTTGTTGGTAACTGCTAATATCATGCAGCACTTAAGTTTATCTTCTACTCAAAAGCCAAGATTATGAGTTGACTGTTATATTATCTGATGTATATAAAAAAGCTGTAGTTGTATTAATTGAACTTGCTAAAATTTCGCTTGATAAGTAATTAAATATAATAGTAGCTATGGGAAAAGTGCTTATGGTGAATGTTATCGAGTGTATTTACTCATCTCATTTTCCTTAAGAATGGGTAAAAATTTGTCCCCATACACTATGTGCTAGCAGTATAGGAAAGAAGTATATATTAGGTTAGTACAAAAATTAAAATTTGTTTCCTAAGCTACAATAATAACCAAATATTCATGGGCATATATAATTATATTATTAGACGTTTGCTATATGTTATACCTATACTGTTGGGTGTATGTTTGCTTGTCTTTTTAATGTTTAATATAGTAGCAGGTGACCCTACAGCTGTATTATTGGGGAAGCATGCTACTGCCAAACAGATGGCAGAATTACGACATGAATTAGGATTAGATAAGCATTGGTTTATGCAGTACATAGATATTGTAAAATCTGCTTTTAGCTTGGATTTTGGAAGATCATGGGCTAGCCGACAACAAATTATACCTATGATTAAGGCTGGTACTTGTGTTTCTCTTACGCTAGTAGTCCCATCTATACTCATTACAAATGCCTTAGCTATATCCATGGCTTTAGTGGCAGCTTTTTTCAGAGGTAGAGCGCTAGATAGGGGATTAGTATTGTTGAGCATTATTATGATGAGTATTTCTGGCTTGGCTTATATCTTGTTTAGCCAGTGGTTTTTTGCTTATAAGTTAGGGTGGTTTGAAATAGCGGGTTATGAGCATGGTTTCCCAGCTTGTATACCTTATATTGCATTGCCTTGCTTTATATTGGTACTCTTGAGTGTTGGCTCTGATCTAAGGTTCTATAGAACGGTAATTTTAGATGAAATGTACCAAGATTATGTACGCACGGCTCGTGCTAAAGGATTACCAGAAGGCCTAGTACTTTTTAAGCATGTACTTAAAAATGTCATGATACCTATTATAACTAATTTAATTACGCAACTTCCTTCTTGGCTATTAGGTACTTTGCTAGTAGAAAGTTTTTTCGGTATACCAGGCTTAGGAGGAATTACCATTAATGCTATTAATAATGCTGATTTCCCTGTAATAAAGGCTATTACTATACTTTCAGCAATATTCTATGTTATTTTTAATGTAATCACAGATATACTATATACTGTGGTTGATCCTCGCATCAAATTATCTTAACCAATCAACATTGAACATGAACCAAACCTTGACACAATCTATTTGGTTAGAAACCCTTCGTAGAATGGCTAAAAGTAAGCTTACTACAGCAGCTTTAATCATTGTGTTAATTTATGCTGTAGTGGCACTGCTAGCATACTGTGGTATTATAGCCGCAAACTGGAGCCAGGAAGTGGGAACTTCCTATGAAGCACCTAATATTCAACATTGGTTTGGTACAGATATTTTTGGGAGAAGTGTTTTAAGAAAAATCATCAAGGGAGCACAAGTTGCTATGAATGTTGGGTTTGTAGTAAGTATGATAGCTATTTTAATTGGCGTAGTATTAGGAGCTATAGGGGGTTACTTTGGTGGGGTAGTAGATGAAATGATTGTTTGGTTATGTAGTACCATGGCCTCAATTCCAAATATCATGCTCCTTATATCGCTTACTTTTATTTTAGGAAAAGGAATTCTCGCTATATATATAGCTTTGGGCATGACTAACTGGGTGGAACTTTGTCGCTTGATTAGAGGAGAAGTAATCAAACATAAGGATAGGGAGTATGTACAGGCAGCCACTGCAATTGGTGCTAGCCATGTTAGTAAGTTATGGTGGCATATTTTACCTAATGTCCTTCATATAGTTATTATCCAGTTCTCAGGTATATTTCAGATTGCCATTAAATCAGAGGTAATCCTTTCATATTTAGGATTAGGAGTACAGAATAGCCCTAGTTGGGGTGTAATGATTAATGATGCTAAAGTAGAGCTTATGCAAGGTGTTTGGTGGGAAATTGCTTTTGCTACTGTAGCCATGTTTCTAATAGTGCTAGCTTTTAATATCCTTAGCGATGCACTACGAGATGCGTTAGACCCTAAACTAAGAGGAAAATAAGTCATGTTTGAAAGAATTTTAACTGTAAAAAATTTAGTTACCCAGTTCAATACTGAACAAGGATTGATAAAACCTGTCAATGATGTCTCTTTTGAGATATATAAGGGTAAAACATTAGGTATTGTAGGAGAGTCAGGATCCGGTAAGTCCATGACTGCACTTTCTATCATGCGCCTGATTGCTCCGCCTATAGGTAAAATCGTTGGGGGCAATATCTTTTTTGAAGATAAAGATTTATTGCAACTGTCAGATAAAGAAATGCGTGCTATAAGGGGAAATAAGATAGGTATGATTTTTCAAGAGCCTATGACCTCTCTTAATCCAGTATTTACTGTTGGATATCAGATCAAAGAAGCTTTAACCCTTCATCAGAGAATGTCTTTTAAAGATGCAAAAGAACAGACTATAGAGCTTTTGAAGCTAGTGGGTATTCCAGCTCCTGAGAAAAGAATATATGAGTATCCACATCAACTGTCTGGTGGAATGCGACAGAGAATTATGATAGCTATGGCTTTGTCTAGTAAGCCGTCTGTATTAATTGCAGATGAGCCTACGACAGCTTTAGATGTAACCATACAAGCTCAAATATTAGAATTAATGGTTAATCTGCAAGAAGAACTTAACATGGGTATTATATTAATCACTCATGATTTAGGAGTAGTAGCTGAGATGTGTCATGAAGTAGCTGTTATGTATGGTGGCAGAATAGTAGAACAGGCATCTGTACAGGATTTATTTTCTTGTCCTAAACATCCTTACACACGAGGGCTACTAGCATCCATCCCTTCATTAGAGGTTGGGAAAGATCATACGCAGCGCCGTTTAGAAACCATTAAGGGTACCGTACCTGCTTTAAACAAACTTCCTTTAGGCTGCAGTTTTCAAGACCGTTGTTACAACGTCCAGGCAGACTGTAAAGGAGAAAAAGGTACTCCTCCTTTAGAAGAAAAAGCTCCAGCTCATCTGGCTGCTTGTTTTCATCCTTTAAACGATATTGCATCTAAATAGGTACTATTATGTTAGCATCTGAAAATGAGATTTTATTAGAAGTTAAGAACTTATCTAAATATTTCCCTATAAGGGGTGGTATACTTAACAAGCCAGTAGGGGCAGTACATGCGGTAGATAATGTAAGCTTTAGTATTAAAAGGGGTGAAACATTAGGGCTTGTAGGAGAGTCTGGGTGTGGTAAATCAACGCTAGGGAAAACATTGCTTAGGTTAATAGAGCCTAGTGCAGGGCAAATTATTTTTGATGGTGTAGATATTACCCAGCTTAATACAAGGGATATGCGGGCTATAAGGCAAAAGATACAGCTTATATTTCAGGACCCTTATGCTTCACTGAACCCTAGAATGACTGTTAATGCCATTCTTACAGAACCACTTAAAATTCATGGGTTATATACTACGCTTGAAGAAAAAAATAAACGGCTGTATGAGCTATTAGATTATGTGCAATTACCTAAAGAAGCACTTAACAAATATCCACATGAGTTTTCCGGTGGCCAGCGTCAGCGTATCTGTATAGCACGAGCATTAGCTGTAAAACCGCAATTTATTGTTTGTGATGAATCAGTATCTGCCTTAGATGTATCCATACAAGCACAGGTTATTAACCTCCTAATGGATTTACAACAAGAGTTAGGGCTTACCTACCTTTTTATAGCACATGACCTTAAGGTAGTAGAGTTTATCTCTCATCAAGTGGCAGTAATGTACTTAGGGAAAATCGTAGAAAAGGCAGTAGCTGAAGATATATACAGGAATCCTAAACATCCTTATACAAAAGCCTTACTTTCTGCTATTCCTATTCCAGACCCCAACCATAGAAAAGAACGCATTATTTTAAAAGGAGATGTCCCTAGTCCTATTTCTCCTCCCACAGGTTGTCATTTTCATCCTAGGTGTTGGAAGGCTACTTCTATATGCCAAGAAGTATATCCAGAGAAAACTCATTTAAATGAACAGCATTGGTTTAGGTGCTATCATCCAGTAAAAGACAGCAATGGGTAAGCTTATGCTTAAATATAGTATTGGGGAATGTAATTTCTTAACTGCTAAGTTATAATAACTATCCATTCATAATATTTTTGGTATGTATACTAATTAATGGACAAGTATTTATAAGAGCTAAGATAACAGCTTTCTCATTTCTATTTTACTAATTAAAGTTATTTTAGCTAGAGAGTTGGCTAAGAGGTAATTTTTTAGGTTTTACTTTATCAAGGATTATCTAGACTATTACCTGGTTACACTTAAATAAACCTATGGATAAATTTTTGAGGTTTTACAAAATCTTCACTGATGCTTTGTAGATAATAAGCAAATACATCATATTTACATTAATACTCTTTTTCTTTTATCTCTACTCATGAAACGTGGCCTATTTTTTATTCTGTTTTTAGTACTTATAGATATATATTTCTATCAAGGATTAAAAATTATTACATCACCTCTACAGCCAAGTAGTAGGGTAATTATTTATACCTTATATGGAATTTTTGTTACGAGTACAATCGTAACTGTGCTGACTTATGGGTGGCTAAGATGGGGATTAAGAAACAATTTTGTGAAGTATAGGGTCATTCCAGCTTGGTTTATCAAATACATTACTAAGCTCTTTAGTGTTTCTTTCCTCTTTGTAGATGATATTGCCAGATCAGCTAGATGGTTGGTATATAAAATAGCTTACCTCTTTAATGATACAATAACAGATAGTGCGCTAATGCCTAGATCGGTTATGGTGACAAAAGCAGGTATGTTGGCCGCTACAGTGCCTCTAGTCACATTGAGCTATGGTATACTAGTAGGCGCACATGATTATAGGGTAAGAAGATTACGTATAAAATTACCGCATCTCCCTAATGCTTTTCACGGATTAAAGATTGGTCAGTTATCTGATATACACACAGGTAGCTTTTTTAACAAAAAGGCAGTAGCAGGTGGCGTGGATATGCTGCTACGTGAAAAGCCAGATGTGATTTTCTTTACCGGCGATCTGGTAAATGATACGGCCGATGAAGTGAAAGAGTATATTCCTATTTTTAGCAGGTTAAAAGCACCGTTAGGTATTTATTCTGTTTTGGGTAATCATGATTATGGAGACTATGTGCCTTGGCCTTCAATTACAGCTAAACAGAAGAATTTGCAAGATTTACGTAATGCGCATCAGCTAATGGGATGGACGCTGCTCATTAATGAGCATATTATACTTACAGAAGGGGCTGACAAATTGGCTATAATTGGGATAGAAAATTGGGGGCTACAATTTTCACAATATGGTAAATTAGTACAAGCATACCAGGGTACAGCAGACATCCCTGTAAAATTGTTATTATCCCATGATCCTAGCCACTGGGATGCGGAAGTACGACCAAAATTTAGTGATATAGACATTACCTTTGCAGGTCATACACATGGGTTTCAATTTGGTATTGAAATAGGCACATTTAAATGGAGCCCTGTACAATATCAATACAAACAATGGGCTGGATTATATCAGCAAGGTGCCCAGTATCTATATGTTAATAGAGGGTTTGGTTATTTAGGTTATCCAGGTAGAATCGGTATTTTACCTGAAATTACTATTGTAGAGCTTGTAAAGGAGTAAATCAGTGTTTAAAATCTATAAATTAATTGTAGGCTAACTGTGTTTTTTGTATTTCCATCTATCTCTTCTTGCCCACTACCTATAGAGGTTTCCTCTAAATGCCAAGTTATACTATACTTTGCCTCTATACGCCAATTAGGAGTAGGTTTATATGTTACGAGCATATAATATTTGATCCCCTTTTTATTTACGCTGGGTATAGCTTTACTATGCAAAGATGATTTTTCGTGTAAATAAAGTCTATTATCAGAATCGGTATCAAACCAAGCTATTTGTCCAGTAAAGCTAGCTCTCTTCAGTTTGTAAGTTATGCTTTGTGCTATACCATATCCCCATGTAAGTTCCTTTAAAAAATTATAGGTACTAGCTTGTATTTCACTGTGTAAGTCTATAAACTTATTAAGTTGTTGTTTAAACTGAGTTTTATATTTTCTGTTATTGTAAGTTGCAACCTTGTTTTCAGCATCTTTCTGGTATAATAATTTATCTTTAGGTACATTTTTATCCTTTCGTACCTCCCTATACTGAAAAATTACCAAGTTAGTTCTATTAACTTGGTAAGTTGCTTTTGTAAGCCAGCTATAGCCCCGAGTAGGCTTCCAATACCATTTGAGTTTATCTAATATCTTGGGGGCGTAGAACTGAACCCACCTATAAATGGTGCAATGATCTACTTGAATCCCTCTTTCAGAGAGCATTTCTTCTAAATCATGATAGCTTATTCCATACTTGCAATACCATCTTACTGCCCATATGATTATATCGTATTTGAAGTGGCGTCTTTTAAAGATGCTCATTTCCTTACTTTCTGGTTAACTCAATACAATTTACCCCTCTTAATTACTATTTGTAACAGTGCCAATATTAATGATTATCTCTTAGCCAAGACTTCTAAGCTAAGTTTTTTAAGCTCACTTGCAATAGGTTCCAAACCTAACTTTTCAGCAAGTCCTACAAAGAAATTTAATGTTTCATTTGCTATATGCTTCTGCTTAGCCAGGGAAGAGTGGCCACTGATGGTGCGCATGTTATGTAGCCTATCTGCTAGTTTTACGTAGGCAGCACGTTCATCTTCATACTCCATGAGTCTATAAACATTCTCATGATCTGCTAAGCTTATCCTGCGTAAATTATCTTCTAGGTTAGTTACTTTTTTTACTATAAATGCTACCTGTTCTCCAAATATAGCTTCAATCTGCACCAGCGAAAGACTTGTATCTTCAACTGTGTCATGAAGTAGCGCTGCTACCACTGCATCTTGATCCTTACAATATTCTAATAAGATTAGAGCGACAGCTATGGGATGGGTAAAAAAAGGCTCGCCTGATTTACGCTTAACACCGGCGTGGTATCTTTTAATAGTTTTTAATGCTTTAGCTATAGTTTTTGTATCTATTTTGATAGCCTTGATCTTATCTAATAGCTCATTTTCTAGTTTTATAGCGAGCGGATGTTTCATTTCCGCTTCATCGACTGCTACAGGTTCCCTTAATAACTCCATCACTTTACCTCTTACTTCTCTTACGTTGGCTGGAAGTACATATACTTGGGTTTGCTCGTTATCCAATTCTGCGTATCCATAATGAGCATGAATAATACGAGCATTTTCTATTAGTTTACCTTTTTTTGTATGTTGACTCATCAAAGGCAGCTGCTCAAGTAAGTAAATATCTTTTTTGTTAGCAGTGTCTTTTTCTATGGTAATGGTAAATCTTAAGGCTGCTAATTGCCTGGTGTAATCTTTAATATAATCTATCTTATAGCCTAGCTTAACGTCTTCTACTACTACATGAATAGGCTGGTTGTTTGCATTATGTTGGTGTACATGTAGGATACCATTTACCAGCAGTTGTTTTAATTTTACTCTATCTGCATCAATAATTTCTTGGCGAGTATCTACACTCGTTATCAGCTGGGGAAGAGATAATAAGTTCATGAGTTTAATGGTTTCTTTTACCTCTAATAAAAGCTGGTCTAATTTTATCTGAGCTACTTCCAATCGGATGTAATCCGTCATACGGTAGATAATCTGCTCTATATAAGCCGCCGTTAATGCTTTCTCGTCAGCATTGAGTTCCTTTAAAACCTCACCTCCATAAGCTAAAATTTGTGCTAGCTCATTGTTTTTTTCTTCATATAAACCTTCTAGGTAAATATTCTTGTTTTGCAAGGACTTTTTTTCTTGCTTAAACCTAAATATTGTAATTAGAAAACTACTTAATAAAAGAATGCTATAAATAACTTTGAATTCAGCTGTGCCATCTGTTCCACTACAATGTATATTGCCACAGTACATATATACAATTAAACACCCTATTAGGATACCGTATGTAGCAAGGAAGAGCATTAAAGGCCAAGAAAGTAGGAAAGCAGCCATGATTAAGTTAAGCATAAAGATCATTACTTGTACTTCGTGGAAACCGCTCATCAGCACTAAAATAGTGCCCACAACAAATAAAATATAGAATATCCCAAGAGGCCAAGCAAAGGTGATAAACTTTTTAGATTTAAAAGTGGGAGGCCAAGCAGGGTATGTTAAGAACCCAGCTGTTGCAATTAAAACAGAATGCGCTGCAAAGTTATAAAGCCCTTGATAAGAAGAAACTACTGTTTCTGATATGGTATAAAAAGAAGCATAGGTAGCACCTATCACATAAACGGCAAAGAGCGAATAAACAACTTCATAAGCCGGGAGGTTTTTTTGTAAGTAAGCATAAATATGGGGATGCTTAATGGTATATAGTAACTTGTTCCATGCTTCTCTACGGCTTTGTCTGGCTGCTAAAAGCGGACCTTTTTCCTTAATCCCTACCCATCCTCCTTGTTCTCTTAAAATATAATGGCTACTTATATAGACAACTAAGTTAGCTATTATACCAGGAATAAGGCTATCCATACCTGTATATCCAAAAAACTTTTTCCAGCCTACTACTGTTATAAAGCCTGCTGCCATTCCTATTAGGACTGCTCTAGTAGTACTTCTAAAACCAAAAATAGCTAGTAGAAGTGGTACAGTAACAATAGGCATATAAAAGCTGCCAGATAGGAGCAGCAGCTGAAGCAGATCTTTGGCATGGAGGGCTAGTAATAATCCGAAAACTCCTAAAATCAATGAGAAAGATCTAATAACAATAATAGATTCTTTCCAAGAAGGTTTAAATAGCTTAATAATATCATTAACGGCTAATACTGCAGAGGAATTTAAATAGGAATCTGCTGTAGACATAGCCATGGCTGTAATACCAACAGCAATAAGCCCTTTTAATCCTGGATAAGCATACGTTGTAATAATATAATTAACTAGTTTACTCGGTTCAAGATTAGGGCTATCTGATAAAAGTAAAATAGCAACCCAAGCTACTGCAATATTTACTAGGATAGTGCTTCCAGCTGCGTAGGTAAAAGATCTTTTTACTTGTTCAAGATCTCTAGCAATTGTTACCCGCTGAAAGATAGCAGGGGCCATGCCAGGAATTAAAAAATAAAGCATTAGCCCTATTGAACTTATAAATTTGGGGTTCCATCCTATTGTTTGTTCTAAACTAAAAATAGGGTTGGTAGTTAGAGTAGAAAGAACTTGACCAGGATTTTTAATATGATTCCAAACTATCAGGCCTAATATAGGAATGAAAATAACAAAGGCAATAAACTGAAATAAGTCCGTAATAATAACTGAACGGATACCGCCAAAAGCTGAATAAAGAATAACAATGGACGCAGCTGCAATAATAGCCCAAGTCTCTTCAATGCCAAAAAGAAGATTCAACATTTTAGCAATCACCTGAAATTGAATAGCTATTGAACCTATGGACTTTAATATCCCACTAATAGCAGTAATAACTCGTACTATGGGCCCATAGAGATCCCCCATGGCTTCAGCTACTGACAAGTTATTTAAGAATTCTCCCATTCTAATAGCGAGGACTTGTCCGGTAAAAAGTAAACATAAAGTTGATCCTAAAAGGGGTATAACAAATTGTAGGCCATCCTTATAAATATTCTGTAGGCCATAAAACATAAATCCACCTCCAATCCAGGTAGCTACAATGGTGGAAGTTACTGTGGCTGTAGTAAAATCTTTATTCCCTATAGAGAAATCTCGTAAACTTCTTACACGCCGCCCAGCCATTAATCCTACTGTTAAGTTAACAAGTAAAAATGTCGTGAATAAAATGATATCAAGATATTCTTTTCGCATAAAATGTATGTTTATAGGGTAGCTTATTTTAATAAAAACATTTTATAATTTCTTCATTCCTCTTTAGGATTATCATTCAAAATCTATAAGATTATTCAATTTCATATGTTGTAAATTCACTTTTTAATGATTTTTACATAAGCCCTCCAATCAATCCTTCTCTCACCTCACAACCTTAGCTTCTCTTTCTATTTGCAACAGTGCCTTTTTAATGCTGATTTTTAAAATGTCGATGCAAAGGTTTCTTTACACTTACTAGGTTAATTACCAAATTTTCTAAAATTCAATATCAATATAATCTATTTCCCAATTAGCTACGATGGCCAGCTCATGAGGGTAAAAAATAACTGGGTTAGGAGGTATGGATTGGTTAATATTACCAAAAGACCATTTACCATCCTTTTCACTAAGTATTAAGACACGTATTTTGTAGTTACCAGGTAATACATTTTTAAATACATAATCTGTTTTGTTACGAATTTCTGCTACTACTTCATAATTTGTATTGAGCAGTTGCACAATAAAACCAGGAGCATATGTAGTAATCCTTCCCTTAATAGTACCGCATTCTTGTGGATTCTTAACAAGATACTTATAATTGGCTGCATCATTAAGTTCCTTTTCTACAGATGTAAAAACGCCCTTGGGTATATATAACTCTATGCTCGGTGATTTGTCACTTTCTAGCTTAACTTCTCCAGTAGGATGTAACCAGTTATTTAAATCAAAGTCTTTTTGAATCGTAATGGAATCTCTATTGGGATGTATTATAATTTCTTCAGGAGTTAGCTGCAGTGTATCTGCTTGGTTAACTATAAGAAATAAATTATCTGTCCGTATACTTTTGATAGGTTTATTAGTCGATATATGCACTTGAAAGGGTGTGGTATCTACTTTAGTACCTGTGGTAGGCTGTATCGTACATTTAAATTTTTCTTTCTCAATAACTCTATCTCTAAAGTGTATGCTGACATTCTTCTCTATGTTATTGCCCATTATATCTTGGGCTGTTAGCTTAGCCTCTAACATATCATCTTCCAATAACCCTAGTGTATTATATACCCTAATAGTGTGTCCATTTTCTATTAAATGGCTATATAACTGTGCCTCTTTAAATCTTTTGGACCGATTAGCCAATTCAATGTTATATGTTGTAAGTCGTTTACTAAAATTGATCTCAAAGTATTGGCCCTGTGGTTGGCTGTTTTGCAGTTTGAACTCAGTTACATCAGCTTCTAAAAATGGGTAAGTTTAGATTTTCTATTGGCTCTGAGAGTTCTAGTATTGCTGGTAAAAATCCATAAGGATCTTTGCTGGCATCCAAAATAAGCTTACTCTCCTTGCTGTAGCCTGCACATATTTTGTATCTACCTTGTTTAATATGTTCTATTTTAAATTCTCCATTCTGGTTCGTTTTAGTGAAATAATCTGGAGTGCTATTTAAAATATGTAAGGTATCTGACTCATTAATTTTATATATACATACCAATGCATCAGTTGCTGGTTGGTTAGTCATGAGATACCGTATATGGCCCGCTACATATATAGAATCTACATAGTCGCCTGTACTAAAAGTAAGTGTAGGATTCTCCGCAGGTGTATGCTCTTTTGTATCGCATATAGCATCTTTAAAGTTAAAAGTATAGGTGGTTTCTTCTTCTAACGGTGCTTCTAATTCAAGCTCTACCACATTACCTCTTACTTTAGCTACATAACTAGGTCTATCTTCTAAGCGGGCTAGTTTAGGTGTAATAATAAGCCTATTGTAGATATCTTGAATCTCAATTTCTTTGTCAAAAGTTAATTTTAGTTTTTTGTCTTTAAAACTAGTACTTCCATGTAAGGGATAAGTACTAATTAATTGGGGAGGTATAGTGTCTTTTGGTCCACCTTCTAGTTCTTCTATTTGCGCGCATCTAGTAGTAAGTAATAAAATGATAATTGGACTTAGAATTGTTAGAAGCGGCAGACATTTATATAATTGATTTATATAACGACGAAGTAAGCTGAAAATATTTATCCTTATTTTTTCTTGTTTATTCATTACGTTTAAGACTATACTGGTGGGTAAATTTACTACACTTAAATGTAAAAATATATAAAATGCTATATGCTAGACAAAAGAATCAACAGTAGACCCGCTGCGAAACGATTTTTGATATACAAAAAACAGCCAATAAATGCTCTAAAGGGCGAAAAAATAATGGGGTTTTTTGTTTCGCAGCGGGTCTAGTAAATGATATATTCTATTATTGGCAACTTGTTCAAAAATAGAGTGTATCAATTTTATGTCATAAATAATCTGTAAATATAGCTTTTAAGAGTAACTAGCTTGGCTCAAAATAATAGAAAGTTGTAATTGAAATGTTATAGAGTTGCAATAGTAAAAAAAAAGCACTAAAATTACGCAGGTTTATTTTGCCGTACGTCAAAAACCAATTTAGTGACAGATATAGTAGGGTAGCCTATAACACAAAAAAAGAATATTTAAATAAAAATTCTATCTATGCATATGAAAAATCTTATTCGAATTGCAGCACTTATTTTAATGCTTCTTGCGCTATGGGCTTATTTGAAAAGCAAGAAAGACTCCTCACCTAAAGTAACAGAAAAAGTATTGTATACAGCTAATGAGGCACAGATTAAAACATTAGATCCTGCCCAAGCTGAAGACCATTATTCTAATAGAGAAGTAGCTAAAGTTTATGAAGGTCTGTTAGAATTTCATTACCTTAAAAAGCCATTCGAGCTAACTCCTAATCTAGCGGAAGAAATGCCTGAAGTGTCAGCAGACCAGCTGGTTTATACCTTTAAAATTAGACGAGGTGTAAAGTTTCATGACAACCCTTGCTTTCCTAATGGTAAAGGGAGAGAACTGACGGCGCATGATTTTGTATATTCTTTTAAAAGGTTAGCTGATCCTAAGCTTCAAGCAAAGAACTTTTGGCTAATCAATAACAATCTAAAGGAAGTTAATGCATGGAGAGAAAGATATGCCGATGCTATACAGGCCAATTATGACGAAGAAATAGAGGGAGTAAAAGCTATAGACCGCTATACACTGCAGTTCACTTTAACAAGACCTAATCCACAATTTCTATACTTTTTAGGTATGTCGGGATGTTACGTGGTTCCTCGTGAAGCAGTAGAGCATTATGGTATGGAGTTTACTAATCATCCTGTAGGAACAGGAGCTTTTATGTTAGAAGCTTTTAATCCACAAGATAGTAAGCTAGTATACCGCAAAAACCCTACTTTTAGAGATAAACGTTTCCCTAGTGAATCTATAGAAGAATATAAACATATGCTAGCTTATGCTGGGAAGCAGTTGCCTTTTGTAGACAAAATAGTTACTTATATCCTTACTGAGGCACAACCTAAATGGCTTAAATTTAAAAAGGGTGATTTAGATATAATTGATATTACTAAAGATAAAATTGCCTTAGATGTAGTGCGAAACGGTGAGTTAATTCCTGATCTTAAAGAAAAAGGCATTAACCTATATAGCGTAGCTGAATTAAGTACTACTTATGTTGTTATGAACTGTGCTAATCCTTTATTTAAAGATAATCTTAAGCTTCGGCAAGCTATGGCATTAGCATTTGACAAAGAAGGTTATAATAAATTGTTTCATAATAATACAGCAGTAGTAGCACAATCAACTGTTCCTCCTGGGCTAGCTGGCTACAGAGAAGATTATATAAATCCTTATGGTATCTATGATATTGAAAAAGCTAAACAATATTTAGCAGAGGCAGGTTATCCTGAAGGCAAAGGATTGCCTGAGCTTACACTAGATGCGGGGCCTGATGCCGAACTAAGATTAAAAGGAGAATTTTTTCAGAAATGCATGGCTAAAATAGGCGTACGTATTAAAGTAGTCGGAAATATTTTTCCAGAATTAATAAAAAAAATTAATAATCAAGCTACCATGCTACATAGTATTTCTTGGAGTGCAGATTACCCAGACGCACAAAATTTCTTCATGCTCCTGTATGGTCCTTACCAACCAGGTGGCATTGGATCTAATTTAAACGACTCTGCTTATGATGCTTTATATGAAAAGGCTGTAGCTATGCTAGATTCTCCTGAAAGAACTAGGCTTTATGAACAGCTTAATGAAATGATAGCTGAAAAGACACCTTTTATTTGTACTGTACATTTTCCCCATACTGGTTTGCAGCATGGGTGGGTCAAGAACTACTGTTGGTCTAACTTCCATTATGGCACAGAACAATATTTTGATATAGATTTAGAACAAAAAAACAATTAGCTTCTAAGTTATAATAAAGGGAAAACTGATTCTATATGATGGCATATCTTGTTAAAGGCATCATTTTGTAGATAACTTAGAAATGCTTTAAAAAAACATTAGCCATCTTACTTATATGAGTAAGATGGCTATAATTGCGAGCAGGCTATCCATTATCTTATAGTCGTTAACTATGTAAAAACTTATTAAAGATGTGACAACTTGTTGGTTGTTATAGGGGTATGGATTTATATAAAATATAGGCAGCGCACAAGCTTAGTAAAGTTGTTGGTAACTGCTAATATCATGCAGCACTTAAGTTTATCTTCTACTCAAAAGCCAAGATTATGAGTTGACTGTTATATTATCTGATGTATATAAAAAAGCTGTAGTTGTATTAATTGAACTTGCTAAAATTTCGCTTGATAAGTAATTAAATATAATAGTAGCTATGGGAAAAGTGCTTATGGTGAATGTTATCGAGTGTATTTACTCATCTCATTTTCCTTAAGAATGGGTAAAAATTTGTCCCCATACACTATGTGCTAGCAGTATAGGAAAGAAGTATATATTAGGTTAGTACAAAAATTAAAATTTGTTTCCTAAGCTACAATAATAACCAAATATTCATGGGCATATATAATTATATTATTAGACGTTTGCTATATGTTATACCTATACTGTTGGGTGTATGTTTGCTTGTCTTTTTAATGTTTAATATAGTAGCAGGTGACCCTACAGCTGTATTATTGGGGAAGCATGCTACTGCCAAACAGATGGCAGAATTACGACATGAATTAGGATTAGATAAGCATTGGTTTATGCAGTACATAGATATTGTAAAATCTGCTTTTAGCTTGGATTTTGGAAGATCATGGGCTAGCCGACAACAAATTATACCTATGATTAAGGCTGGTACTTGTGTTTCTCTTACGCTAGTAGTCCCATCTATACTCATTACAAATGCCTTAGCTATATCCATGGCTTTAGTGGCAGCTTTTTTCAGAGGTAGAGCGCTAGATAGGGGATTAGTATTGTTGAGCATTATTATGATGAGTATTTCTGGCTTGGCTTATATCTTGTTTAGCCAGTGGTTTTTTGCTTATAAGTTAGGGTGGTTTGAAATAGCGGGTTATGAGCATGGTTTCCCAGCTTGTATACCTTATATTGCATTGCCTTGCTTTATATTGGTACTCTTGAGTGTTGGCTCTGATCTAAGGTTCTATAGAACGGTAATTTTAGATGAAATGTACCAAGATTATGTACGCACGGCTCGTGCTAAAGGATTACCAGAAGGCCTAGTACTTTTTAAGCATGTACTTAAAAATGTCATGATACCTATTATAACTAATTTAATTACGCAACTTCCTTCTTGGCTATTAGGTACTTTGCTAGTAGAAAGTTTTTTCGGTATACCAGGCTTAGGAGGAATTACCATTAATGCTATTAATAATGCTGATTTCCCTGTAATAAAGGCTATTACTATACTTTCAGCAATATTCTATGTTATTTTTAATGTAATCACAGATATACTATATACTGTGGTTGATCCTCGCATCAAATTATCTTAACCAATCAACATTGAACATGAACCAAACCTTGACACAATCTATTTGGTTAGAAACCCTTCGTAGAATGGCTAAAAGTAAGCTTACTACAGCAGCTTTAATCATTGTGTTAATTTATGCTGTAGTGGCACTGCTAGCATACTGTGGTATTATAGCCGCAAACTGGAGCCAGGAAGTGGGAACTTCCTATGAAGCACCTAATATTCAACATTGGTTTGGTACAGATATTTTTGGGAGAAGTGTTTTAAGAAAAATCATCAAGGGAGCACAAGTTGCTATGAATGTTGGGTTTGTAGTAAGTATGATAGCTATTTTAATTGGCGTAGTATTAGGAGCTATAGGGGGTTACTTTGGTGGGGTAGTAGATGAAATGATTGTTTGGTTATGTAGTACCATGGCCTCAATTCCAAATATCATGCTCCTTATATCGCTTACTTTTATTTTAGGAAAAGGAATTCTCGCTATATATATAGCTTTGGGCATGACTAACTGGGTGGAACTTTGTCGCTTGATTAGAGGAGAAGTAATCAAACATAAGGATAGGGAGTATGTACAGGCAGCCACTGCAATTGGTGCTAGCCATGTTAGTAAGTTATGGTGGCATATTTTACCTAATGTCCTTCATATAGTTATTATCCAGTTCTCAGGTATATTTCAGATTGCCATTAAATCAGAGGTAATCCTTTCATATTTAGGATTAGGAGTACAGAATAGCCCTAGTTGGGGTGTAATGATTAATGATGCTAAAGTAGAGCTTATGCAAGGTGTTTGGTGGGAAATTGCTTTTGCTACTGTAGCCATGTTTCTAATAGTGCTAGCTTTTAATATCCTTAGCGATGCACTACGAGATGCGTTAGACCCTAAACTAAGAGGAAAATAAGTCATGTTTGAAAGAATTTTAACTGTAAAAAATTTAGTTACCCAGTTCAATACTGAACAAGGATTGATAAAACCTGTCAATGATGTCTCTTTTGAGATATATAAGGGTAAAACATTAGGTATTGTAGGAGAGTCAGGATCCGGTAAGTCCATGACTGCACTTTCTATCATGCGCCTGATTGCTCCGCCTATAGGTAAAATCGTTGGGGGCAATATCTTTTTTGAAGATAAAGATTTATTGCAACTGTCAGATAAAGAAATGCGTGCTATAAGGGGAAATAAGATAGGTATGATTTTTCAAGAGCCTATGACCTCTCTTAATCCAGTATTTACTGTTGGATATCAGATCAAAGAAGCTTTAACCCTTCATCAGAGAATGTCTTTTAAAGATGCAAAAGAACAGACTATAGAGCTTTTGAAGCTAGTGGGTATTCCAGCTCCTGAGAAAAGAATATATGAGTATCCACATCAACTGTCTGGTGGAATGCGACAGAGAATTATGATAGCTATGGCTTTGTCTAGTAAGCCGTCTGTATTAATTGCAGATGAGCCTACGACAGCTTTAGATGTAACCATACAAGCTCAAATATTAGAATTAATGGTTAATCTGCAAGAAGAACTTAACATGGGTATTATATTAATCACTCATGATTTAGGAGTAGTAGCTGAGATGTGTCATGAAGTAGCTGTTATGTATGGTGGCAGAATAGTAGAACAGGCATCTGTACAGGATTTATTTTCTTGTCCTAAACATCCTTACACACGAGGGCTACTAGCATCCATCCCTTCATTAGAGGTTGGGAAAGATCATACGCAGCGCCGTTTAGAAACCATTAAGGGTACCGTACCTGCTTTAAACAAACTTCCTTTAGGCTGCAGTTTTCAAGACCGTTGTTACAACGTCCAGGCAGACTGTAAAGGAGAAAAAGGTACTCCTCCTTTAGAAGAAAAAGCTCCAGCTCATCTGGCTGCTTGTTTTCATCCTTTAAACGATATTGCATCTAAATAGGTACTATTATGTTAGCATCTGAAAATGAGATTTTATTAGAAGTTAAGAACTTATCTAAATATTTCCCTATAAGGGGTGGTATACTTAACAAGCCAGTAGGGGCAGTACATGCGGTAGATAATGTAAGCTTTAGTATTAAAAGGGGTGAAACATTAGGGCTTGTAGGAGAGTCTGGGTGTGGTAAATCAACGCTAGGGAAAACATTGCTTAGGTTAATAGAGCCTAGTGCAGGGCAAATTATTTTTGATGGTGTAGATATTACCCAGCTTAATACAAGGGATATGCGGGCTATAAGGCAAAAGATACAGCTTATATTTCAGGACCCTTATGCTTCACTGAACCCTAGAATGACTGTTAATGCCATTCTTACAGAACCACTTAAAATTCATGGGTTATATACTACGCTTGAAGAAAAAAATAAACGGCTGTATGAGCTATTAGATTATGTGCAATTACCTAAAGAAGCACTTAACAAATATCCACATGAGTTTTCCGGTGGCCAGCGTCAGCGTATCTGTATAGCACGAGCATTAGCTGTAAAACCGCAATTTATTGTTTGTGATGAATCAGTATCTGCCTTAGATGTATCCATACAAGCACAGGTTATTAACCTCCTAATGGATTTACAACAAGAGTTAGGGCTTACCTACCTTTTTATAGCACATGACCTTAAGGTAGTAGAGTTTATCTCTCATCAAGTGGCAGTAATGTACTTAGGGAAAATCGTAGAAAAGGCAGTAGCTGAAGATATATACAGGAATCCTAAACATCCTTATACAAAAGCCTTACTTTCTGCTATTCCTATTCCAGACCCCAACCATAGAAAAGAACGCATTATTTTAAAAGGAGATGTCCCTAGTCCTATTTCTCCTCCCACAGGTTGTCATTTTCATCCTAGGTGTTGGAAGGCTACTTCTATATGCCAAGAAGTATATCCAGAGAAAACTCATTTAAATGAACAGCATTGGTTTAGGTGCTATCATCCAGTAAAAGACAGCAATGGGTAAGCTTATGCTTAAATATAGTATTGGGGAATGTAATTTCTTAACTGCTAAGTTATAATAACTATCCATTCATAATATTTTTGGTATGTATACTAATTAATGGACAAGTATTTATAAGAGCTAAGATAACAGCTTTCTCATTTCTATTTTACTAATTAAAGTTATTTTAGCTAGAGAGTTGGCTAAGAGGTAATTTTTTAGGTTTTACTTTATCAAGGATTATCTAGACTATTACCTGGTTACACTTAAATAAACCTATGGATAAATTTTTGAGGTTTTACAAAATCTTCACTGATGCTTTGTAGATAATAAGCAAATACATCATATTTACATTAATACTCTTTTTCTTTTATCTCTACTCATGAAACGTGGCCTATTTTTTATTCTGTTTTTAGTACTTATAGATATATATTTCTATCAAGGATTAAAAATTATTACATCACCTCTACAGCCAAGTAGTAGGGTAATTATTTATACCTTATATGGAATTTTTGTTACGAGTACAATCGTAACTGTGCTGACTTATGGGTGGCTAAGATGGGGATTAAGAAACAATTTTGTGAAGTATAGGGTCATTCCAGCTTGGTTTATCAAATACATTACTAAGCTCTTTAGTGTTTCTTTCCTCTTTGTAGATGATATTGCCAGATCAGCTAGATGGTTGGTATATAAAATAGCTTACCTCTTTAATGATACAATAACAGATAGTGCGCTAATGCCTAGATCGGTTATGGTGACAAAAGCAGGTATGTTGGCCGCTACAGTGCCTCTAGTCACATTGAGCTATGGTATACTAGTAGGCGCACATGATTATAGGGTAAGAAGATTACGTATAAAATTACCGCATCTCCCTAATGCTTTTCACGGATTAAAGATTGGTCAGTTATCTGATATACACACAGGTAGCTTTTTTAACAAAAAGGCAGTAGCAGGTGGCGTGGATATGCTGCTACGTGAAAAGCCAGATGTGATTTTCTTTACCGGCGATCTGGTAAATGATACGGCCGATGAAGTGAAAGAGTATATTCCTATTTTTAGCAGGTTAAAAGCACCGTTAGGTATTTATTCTGTTTTGGGTAATCATGATTATGGAGACTATGTGCCTTGGCCTTCAATTACAGCTAAACAGAAGAATTTGCAAGATTTACGTAATGCGCATCAGCTAATGGGATGGACGCTGCTCATTAATGAGCATATTATACTTACAGAAGGGGCTGACAAATTGGCTATAATTGGGATAGAAAATTGGGGGCTACAATTTTCACAATATGGTAAATTAGTACAAGCATACCAGGGTACAGCAGACATCCCTGTAAAATTGTTATTATCCCATGATCCTAGCCACTGGGATGCGGAAGTACGACCAAAATTTAGTGATATAGACATTACCTTTGCAGGTCATACACATGGGTTTCAATTTGGTATTGAAATAGGCACATTTAAATGGAGCCCTGTACAATATCAATACAAACAATGGGCTGGATTATATCAGCAAGGTGCCCAGTATCTATATGTTAATAGAGGGTTTGGTTATTTAGGTTATCCAGGTAGAATCGGTATTTTACCTGAAATTACTATTGTAGAGCTTGTAAAGGAGTAAATCAGTGTTTAAAATCTATAAATTAATTGTAGGCTAACTGTGTTTTTTGTATTTCCATCTATCTCTTCTTGCCCACTACCTATAGAGGTTTCCTCTAAATGCCAAGTTATACTATACTTTGCCTCTATACGCCAATTAGGAGTAGGTTTATATGTTACGAGCATATAATATTTGATCCCCTTTTTATTTACGCTGGGTATAGCTTTACTATGCAAAGATGATTTTTCGTGTAAATAAAGTCTATTATCAGAATCGGTATCAAACCAAGCTATTTGTCCAGTAAAGCTAGCTCTCTTCAGTTTGTAAGTTATGCTTTGTGCTATACCATATCCCCATGTAAGTTCCTTTAAAAAATTATAGGTACTAGCTTGTATTTCACTGTGTAAGTCTATAAACTTATTAAGTTGTTGTTTAAACTGAGTTTTATATTTTCTGTTATTGTAAGTTGCAACCTTGTTTTCAGCATCTTTCTGGTATAATAATTTATCTTTAGGTACATTTTTATCCTTTCGTACCTCCCTATACTGAAAAATTACCAAGTTAGTTCTATTAACTTGGTAAGTTGCTTTTGTAAGCCAGCTATAACCTGAAGAAGGTTTAGCAATTCTAGTGGTCGGTTGGGGGAAATTAAAATAGTCATAATAAGCATTTATTCTTATTTTTTTAATAGGTTGTATACCAACACCTATATAAATACCTTGCTCATTACAATTTCCACTAGAATTTTCTCTAAAAGCATCTCCATAAAAACTATGAAAATCAGGTTTATAATGTCGTAATAACAAAGAAATATCTAAATTGGACGATAAGCTAGCTATAACCCCTAGTATACTTGCACTACCACCACTTTTAGAAAATGCATTTTCACCAAAGAAATGTAAACTACGCCATAAGTAACGATAAAAAAATCCTACGTTAAAGTTGTACTTACCAGAAAAATAATAAGATGGCTTCTTAGGATTAATCTGAATGGGAATTTCATAATGGCTATAAACAGCATTAAGCCCTAACTCTGCTTGTTCTCTATTAAATTTATACACAAGAGTACTACCCATAACTTGCTCATATATTTGAGCTTTCTTGGAAATCTCTTGCTCCGTTCTGTGTAGACCACTTCGTTGAATACCTTCTGTATAATATTTACCCGTAGAGGTATCTTGTAATACTTTACTATCTAAGCTATTATAAGCATAATAAAGACTCTGTTCCATAGGCCCCCAATTGAAAGTAGCGGCAATTCCTCTAAATCCTTGATTATTAAAAGAGCTATGAGGTTTAATGCCTGCATTAGAAACACGAATAATAGGAATAGTTTCCCCAGACTTATCCATATTAAAGCCAGCATTGATTACGAGCCCTTGCCCATAGCCTACTTGATAGTTTGCTATAACAAGCTTTTTGAGCCATTTTTTATTTTCTACAGATAGATAGGAAGACCAGCTATCAAACCCGTATCGTTCTTTTGCATGGTCCCATGTGAATTCTTCTCCTGGGTACTTTCTAGCAGCTATGCCAAATCCCCAGCCGTTAGGATGCTTCCATTTTAAACGGGTTACTATTTTATGGGGCGAGCCTTGGTAGGGTATTTTACCAGACTTCTTGTTGAACTGGTATCCTTTTTGAGATTCTAATATCCGTTCATAACGGCTTAGCCAATATCCATAGGTTGTTGGTCTTTCCCCAAAAAGAGCTTGAAGTCCTTGCGTTTGTTGCGGATAAGTCTCTTCTACCTTTACAAAAGGAAGAAGGCGCTCAATAGTAGCTAGATCTAATCCAGGTATTGCTTGTAGTTCATAAATAGAAACAAGCACACCATTTTTATACAAATGGGCAAAAAAGTTTTCTAGTTGTTCTTCAGATAAAATATGAAGACGCTTTATTTCCTCTCTTGAAGTGCTATTTAAATCAATGGGATGTTGGTAAGAATCCCATAAATTTTCTGTTAGCGTTTCATAGCTAATTTGGTCTATTTGATTTTTATAAACAGTGTCTAGGATGGTAGCAAAATCAAGCTTTTCTTTGGCAATAACTAGCTTACAAAGGCTGGCTACCCAAAATAGTATCAAACATCTTCTGTACATTCTAGCAATGTATTGAGCTACTTGCAATAACTATTTGCAGTAATTTTTAGGGTGAATTATGCAATACTGCCTATCTGCACATCATTAGTAGTACTTATTTTTTTTACAAGTCCTTGTAAAACTTTGCCTGGTCCACATTCTATAAAATCAGTAACTCCGTCACTAATCATATGCTGTATAGTTTGTGTCCATAATATAGGACAGGTTAATTGTTGAAGTAGTTTCTCCTTGATTTTTTCAGGTTCTAAAGTAGAAAGTGCCGTTACATTTTGATAAATAGGACAAATGCCTTTTTTAAAAGGTACTTTAGCAATTGCTAATGCTAACTCTTCTTCTGCAGGTTCCATTAAAGGCGAATGAAAAGCACCACCCACTTTAAGAGGTACTATTTTTTTTGCTCCCGCATTTTGTAAAGCTTCACAAGCCAAGGCTACTCCACGCAATGTTCCAGAAATCACTAATTGTCCAGGGGAATTGTAGTTGGCAGGTGCCACTACCTCGTCGATCGATTCACAGATTTTAGCAACTAGCTCATCAGGAAGTCCTAAGATAGCTGCCATAGTGCCTGGATGCTGCTCGCATGCCTTTTGCATAGCAGATGCCCTAGCTATTACCAGCTTTAATCCATCCTCAAAACTTATTACCTGACTAGCTACTAAGGCAGAAAATTCACCTAAAGAGTGGCCCGCTACCATATCAGGTTGGAAGCCTGGTGTAGTTGCTGCCAAGATTGTACTGTGGATAAAAATAGCCGGTTGTGCTATATCTGTTCTTTGCAATGCTTCTTCTGTACCCTCAAATATAATATCTGTTATAGAGAAGCCTAATATTTGATTTGCTTCTTCAAATAATGCTTTTGCCTTTGCATGGTTGGTATAGAGGTCTTGTCCCATACCAATAAATTGTGAACCCTGCCCCGGAAATATATAAGCACGCATATTGATTAAATTTATTTGCTTCTGCTTCTATAGTGTTTTACTAAAAAGCAACCTTAGCTTATATGTCCTTAAAGATTGTTTTTGCTCTGTATAAATAGAGATAACTGAGCTGCCAACGTATACTTGACAACTTCAGACAGTATAAAAGGTAATAAGCCAGTTTTGATAGCTATATTCCACCCGAATATATAAGATAAATGTACCATGCCTGATATGAATAAAACTGAACCGCCTGCTAGGATAAATAAGCATCTCTTCAAACTGCTATTAGTTGGATAATATTTTGTCAATAGATTGATAATTGCACTCATCAATAAAAAGCCAACTATGTAACCTGCAGTAGGTCCTAATAATTTTCCTATACCTGAAGCGCCTCCTTCTAATACAGGCATACCCAAGGCCGCATAGGTTATATAAAATACAACGGAACCTACGGCTACTTGGAAAGGCACTAGTAAGCTTATTAAGGCAATAGTAAATGTCTGCAATGTCAGCGGTACAGGATGAAATGGTATGGAAATTTGTGCTCCTAATGCTATCAACCAACTTCCTAAAAATGTTTGCATGTATTTAGAAGTTGCAAAGTTGGCTATAAAAGTGGTTAAGTTTATCCGTTTAGTAGTTATTAAGAAAAATTTCATATTTATAAATCTTAAGATTTTGTATGAAGCCAAGTTAGAAAAATTTGTCAAAAAATAAAACTTACTAGATTTAATAGGGTAATATTCAATTATTAATAAGTAACGATTTTTTTCTCACGTAAGTATGGTGGCAATTTAACTCAAGATTTACGGTATGTAATTTAAGCATCAGTTATTCAATGAGCAGTTATCCTGTTTGAATAAGAAGTTTGTCTTTCTATTTAAGCTTAACAAATAAATTAAGACAACAAGGGTAAATTTTGAAGATGAAATGATACTTAATGTTATTTTCTAGCAAGTGAAAAAGTAATAAAATTGGCAAATAGCTTGGTAGTATGTAAAAGTTTTCTTAATTATGCACTTCGAGATACTTTTGGTAAGTTGGCCAAACAATATCAGCCGACTACTAAAAAAATAATATAATAGTAGCTAATCTATTTGTAGGATAGCTAACATTTGTTAAATTTGCACTCTCCCTAGTCAATATATATATGATTGACATGGGTGGATGCTTCTTAAGTATCCAGAACAATAAAACTCTTATTTTTACTCAAAAACGATGCTTGGAATCATTGGTAAAAAACTTGGCATGACAACACTTTATGATGAGGCAGGACGTAGTGTTCCTTGTACTGTCATAACGGGAGGACCTTGTGTAGTTACCCAAATTAAAAATATTGAAAAAGATGGCTATACAGCTGTTCAGTTAGGTTACGACGATAAAAAAGAAAAAAATACCGTCAAGCCACTTATGGGCCATTTTCAAAAAGCTCAAACTACACCTAAAAGGAAGCTAGTGGAATTCAAAGAGTTTGGTAAGGAGTTAGGAAAGGAAATCCAGCTAGGACAAACAATCCAGTTGCATGATATTTTTGTAGAAGGTGAATATGTAGATGCAATAGGGCTTAGTAAAGGAAAGGGATTTCAGGGTGTGGTAAAAAGGCATGGATTTAGCGGGGTTGGAGGTAAGTCGCATGGACAGCACAATAGGGAAAGGGCTCCTGGAGCTATTGGGGCTTGTTCTACTCCTTCTCGTGTTTTTAAAGGAATGCGTATGGCAGGTAGAACAGGAGGTCAGCGAGTTAAAATAACAAATCTTCGTATAATGAAGCTCGTGCCAGAAAAAAATATTTTGGTAATAAGTGGTTCTGTGCCAGGCGCAAAGAATGGTTACATCATTTTAGAAAAATAGATTATGGAATTGTCTGTATTACAATATACGGGAAAAGACACAGGTAGAAAGGTCGTACTTTCTGACACCATCTTTGGAATTACCCCTAATGATCATGCTATTTATTTAGATGTTAAAAATATCTTAGCTAATAAAAGGCAAGGTACTCATAAGTCTAAAGAAAGAGGTGAAATAGCAGGTTCTACCAAAAAGATAAAAAAACAAAAAGGTACTGGAACAGCACGTGCAGGTAGTATTAAGTCTCCTATATTTAGAGGAGGGGGGCGTGTATTTGGTCCCAAACCTAGGGATTATGGATTTAAGCTTAATAAAAAGCTTAAAAAATTAGCTAGAAAATCTGCTCTTACCTATAAAGCTCAGCAAGGTAATATCTCAGTTTTGGAAGACTTTTCTTTTGAAATGCCTAAAACTAAGATGTACTTGGAAATGCTACAAAATTTAAATATGGCAGATCAAAAGACCTTATTGATTTTGCCTGCTGTAGATAAGAATCTAGTACTAGCTAGCCGAAACTTACCTAATACGTCCGTTGCACTTGTAGAGCAAATTAATACCTATGATTTACTCTACTCCAAAAAGATCTTAATCAGTGAGACGGCTTTGTCGAAACTAACCGAAAATTTTAACAACGCATGAGTATCCTACAAAAGCCTTTAGTAACAGAAAAAGTAACCAGCTTCAATGATAAGGGTGTTTATGGTTTTATTGTAGATAATAGAGCCAATAAAGTTGAGATAAAGAAAGAGGTGGAAAAATTGTATGGTGTTACTGTGTTACAAGTTAATACCATGCGTTATGCAGGTAAGAAAAAAGTGAAATATACTAAATCCGGAGTTAATAAAGGAAAGCGAGCTTCTTATAAAAAAGCACTTGTTACCTTAAAAAGTGGTAGTATTATTGATTTCTATGAAAATATTTAGTAGTCTCAACCTATTATAATGGAAGTAAATACATATGGCAGTAAAAAAAATTAGACCCCTTACCCCCGGCCAAAGGTTTAGAATAGCACCAGACTTCTCTGTGCTTACCAAAACTAAACCTGAAAAGTCGCTTCTGCTGCCTATTAAAAGCACAGGTGGAAGAAATAATACGGGTAAAATGACCATACGTTACAAAGGCGGAGGTCATAAAAAACGCATGAGAATCATAGATTTTAAAAGGAGAAAGTATGATATACCTGCTGTGGTAAACTCTATACAATATGATCCTATGCGTACTGCGTATATAGCCTTACTTTACTATGTAGATGGTGCAAAATCTTATATCATAGCACCAGAGGGTTTAAAGGTAGGAGATCGAGTATTGTCTGGAAACAATATAGCTCCTGAGGTAGGTAATGCTATGCCTCTTAGAACTATGCCCACTGGTACTATTGTGCACAACATAGAACTACATCCTGGAAGAGGTGCTGCTATGGCTAGAAGTGCAGGTACTTATGCACAGTTATTGGCTAAAGAAGAAAGATATGTTACGCTTAAGTTGCCTTCTGGAGAAATGCGTATGGTGCTTGGTGAATGTATGGCCACTGTAGGTACTGTATCTAATAGTGAACATAATAATATAGTTTTAGGTAAGGCAGGAAGAAATCGTTGGTTAGGTAGAAGGCCTAGAGTAAGAGGTGTAGCTATGAACCCTGTAGACCATCCAATGGGCGGTGGTGAAGGTAAAGCTTCCGGAGGCCATCCGAGATCTAGAACAGGGTTGTATGCGAAGGGTAAGAAAACTAGAAATACAAATAAATATTCTAAAAATTATATTCTTAGTAGGAAGAAAAGATAATGGCTAGATCTATAAAAAAAGGACCTTATATAGCGCATCATCTACTGAAAAAGATAGATGCGATCAATGAATCAGGTAGTAAAAATACTATAAAAACTTGGTCTAGAAGTTCGACCATTACTCCCGAGTTTGTAGGGCATACATTAGCTGTACACAACGGAAATAAATTTATACCTGTATTTGTTACAGAAAATATGGTAGGGCATAAGCTAGGAGAATTTTCTCCTACCAGAACCTTTAAAGGTCATACCAAGAAAAATAAAAATAAGAAATAACCATGGAGGCAGTAGCTAAATTAAGAAAATCGCCTATAACACCACGCAAAATGAGGCTTGTAGCTGATCTGATTAGAGGCGTTAAAGCTGACAAGGCATTTGCAATCTTAAGAAACGAGCCTAAGAAATGTGCTATCTATCTAGAAAAATTGCTGCTTGCTGCTGTCGCTAGCTGGCAACATAAAAACCAAGATATACAGCTAGAAGATGCTGAGCTATACATAAAAACTATACAAGTAGACAGTGCTGGCATGCTTAAAAGACTACAGCCAGCTCCACAAGGTAGGGCACATCGAATTAGGAAAAGATTCAACCATGTTACCCTAGTAGTTGATAACTTGGTAGCTTATGAAAAGCCTGTAAAAAATGAAGAGGCTACAGCAGATAATCGGTCTAATAAAAAAGTAAAGATAACTGATGGGACAAAAAGTTAATCCAAATAGCCTTCGAATTGGCTATATTAAGGGATGGGAATCAAATTGGTTCTCATCTAAAAAGGGCTATGCTGATAAGCTCATAGAAGATCATAAAATAAGGAAGTATTTGGGCGCTAGAATGGCCAAAGCTAACCTTTCTAAAATCGTTATAGAGCGTACACTTAAACGTATCACTATAACTGTACATAGTTCTAAACCAGGTATTATCATTGGTAAGGGAGGTGCAGAAGTAGAGCGTATTAAAGAAGAGTTAAGAAAATTAACTGAGAAAGAGGTCCATGTAAATATTTTAGAGATAAAAAGGCCAGAACTTGATGCTAAGCTAGTAGGTAGCTCTATGGCACAGCAAATTCAAGCAAGGATTTCTTACAAGCGTGTTGTAAAGCAAGCACTTTCTGCAACTATGCGGGTAGGAGCGCAGGGTATTAAGATCCAAGTATCTGGTAGGTTGGCAGGTGCTGAGATAGCAAGAAGTGAACAATTTAAAGAAGGAAGAATACCTCTACACACCTTACGTGCTGATATTGACTTTGCAATATCAGAAGCTCAAACTGTGTATGGGAAAATAGGTATAAAAGTTTGGATATTTAAAGGTGAAGTATACCAACGTCCTGACCTATCTTCTAATGCTACTACTGCAACTAGTTCAGAACCTAATAAACCTTCTCAGAAGAATAGTTTTAGAGGAAGAGCTAAAAATTAATGAATTATAACTAATTTTACGGAAACTTTTCAAAACGTAATAGATAATACATGCCGCTATGTTGCAGCCTAAAAGAACAAAATATAGAAAAGTACAAAAAGGTCGAGTTAAAGGCTTAGCCCATAGAGGAAGCTCATTGGCATTTGGTACGTTTGGGATAAAAGCACTAGAAGCTATTTGGCTTACAGCTAGACAAATAGAAGCAGCCCGTATAGCCATGACCCGTGCTATGAAAAGGCAAGGCCAGGTTTGGATTAGAGTTTTCCCAGATAAACCCATTACTAAGAAACCTGCTGAGGTTCGTATGGGAAAGGGAAAAGGATCACCAGAATACTGGGCAGCTGTTGTAAAACCTGGAAAAATCTTATTTGAAATAGAGGGAGTAGATATTAATTTAGCACGTGAAGCTACCCGTTTAGCTATACATAAACTTCCTATTAAAGCCAAATTTGTAGTTCACAAAGATTACATTAATGCTTAAAAAATGAAATATGCAGAGATTAGCTCCTTAGCAATAGAAGAGCTGAAAGAGAAAATAAAAATTGAGCAAGAGAATTTAAGAAAACTTAAATTTGCTCACACTATTTCTCCTATTGAAAACCCTACTAAAATTAAAAATACAAGACGTTTGATAGCTAGACTAGAAACTGCTCTAAACGTTAAAGGAAGTTAAATTAAATCAAAATGGCCATGCTAAGGAACCATAGAAAAGAAAGAATAGGAAAGGTAATTAGTAATAAAGGTGATAAAACTATTACGGTCTTAGTAGAGCGTAAGCTAAAACACCCGCTTTACGGTAAGTTTGTTAGAAGATCTAAAAAATTCATGGCACATGATGCAGAAAACGCCTGTAATGAAGGAGATCGTGTAAAAATTATGGAAACTAGGCCGTTGAGTAAGAAGAAGCGTTGGCGTTTGATAGAGATTCTTGAAAAAGCGAAATAAGTATGATACAACAAGAAACAAGACTTAACGTTGCAGATAATAGCGGCGCCAAACAAGTGCAATGTATCCGCGTACTAGGTGGTACGAAGAAACGTTATGCCTCTGTAGGCGATCGAATTGTTGTAAGCGTAAAATCAGCTAGTCCTGCTGGCAACATAAAAAAAGGTGCTGTATCTAAAGCAGTGGTTGTAAGGACAAAAAAAGAGGTACGTCGTAAAGATGGTTCATACATTAGATTTGATGATAATGCAGCTGTTTTATTACAAAACAATGATGAATTAAGAGGTACACGTATTTCTGGCCCAGTAGCACGCGAACTGCGTGAAAAAGAATTTATGAAAGTAGTATCCTTGGCTCCAGAAGTATTGTAGATTATGTATAATAAACATCATAAAACATTAAAATTGCATATAAAAAAGGGAGACACTGTTCAGGTTCTATCAGGTAACTACCGGAAGAAACAAGGAACAGTTCTGAAAGTTTTCCCTAAAACTTATAGGGCTATTGTAGAAGGAGTGCATATTGTTTCCAAACATAAAAAACCTACTGCTAAAAATCCACAAGGTACTATAGAGAAAGTAGAAGCTCCTATACATATCAGTAATCTTATGCTAATAGAATCTGCTACAAGTAGACCTACACGCATAGGAAGAAAATTAGATGAAGAAGGTAAGTTACAAAGATATTCTAAAAAAACAGGCGAATTTATAAAAAATGGCTAGCCCAAGACTACAACACAAATACTTTCAAGAAGTAGTTCCTGCACTTAAAAATGAGATGAACTATACATCAGTTATGCAGGTACCACGTATAGAAAAAATATGCCTTAACCAAGGCGTAGGAGCTGCTGTCCAAGATAAAAAATTGATTGAGATAGCAGTAGACGAATTAACAACTATTGCAGGACAAAAAGCAGTACCTACAGTAGCTAGAAAAGCTATATCTAACTTTAAATTAAGAGAAGGTATGCCTATCGGTGCTACAGTTACGCTGCGTGGTAGAAAAATGTATGAGTTTTTAGATCGTCTTATAACAATTGCATTGCCACGTGTACGTGACTTTAGAGGCGTTAATGATAAAAGCTTTGATGGAAGAGGCAATTACACCTTAGGAATTAAAGAGCAAATTATTTTTCCTGAAATTAGTATCGATAAAATAACTAAATTAACAGGGATGAGTATTACCTTTGTGACTAATACAGAGAGCGATAAAGAAGCACACACATTGCTGAAGGCATTAGGTATGCCTTTTAAAAGTTAAAAAATATAGAATAATGGCTAAGGAATCAGTTAAAGCACGTAATTTAAAACGCCAAGCCCTGGTGGAGCGATATGCCGCTAAAAGAGCTAAACTCAAAGAAGCTGGCGACTACCTAGCGCTAGATAAGCTTCCTAAAAATGCTTCTCCTGTAAGAGTAAGAAATCGATGCAAAATTACAGGTAGAGCCAGAGGATATATGCGTAAATTTGGCATATCTAGAATTGTCTTTAGAGAATGGGCTGCACAAGGCAAAATACCTGGCGTTATAAAAGCTAGCTGGTAAAATGTCTCTACTAGCTTAATATTTTAATTTTGTAGCATAGCATATTATAAGCTATCATAGAACAAATCATAGAACAAATAACTAATTTATAACAAGAAACGATTGTATGATTACAGACCCTATAGCTGATTATCTAACCAGGATCAGAAATGCTATTCGCGCTAGGCATAGGATAGTAGAAATACCTGCTTCAAACCTTAAGAAGGCAATGACTGAGTTATTGCATGAGAAAGGATATATTAAGCAATACAAATTTGATGATCAGCCTAACAAACAAGGCTCTATAAAAATTGGCTTAAAATATAATCCAGGTACGAAAACTTCTCCTATCAACAAATTAGAACGTGTAAGTAAACCTGGCCTTAGAAAGTATGTTAAGGCTAGTGAGTTGCCAAGTGTCTTAAATGGACTCGGTATTGCTATTTTATCTACTTCCAAAGGAATTATGAGTGATAAAGAAGCTAGGCAAATGAAGCTCGGAGGTGAAGTGCTCTGTTATATCTATTAGTATTTAGATCATCAAGCTATGTCAAGAATAGGAAAATTACCCATTAAATTACCCCAAGGCGTTACGTTAAGAGGTCCTGAAGAGGATATAGTTTACGTAAAAGGACCTAAGGGAGAATTGTCTCAATATATAGACCCTGCTATAAGTGTTACTATAGAAAATGATACAGTTACACTACATAGAAGAACTAACCAAAAGCGTCATAAGGCTTTACATGGTCTATATAGAGTGCTTATCAATAATATGATTATTGGTGTAAGCACAGGGTTTACAAAAAGCTTAGAGTTAGTGGGAGTAGGTTATAAAGCTAGTGTACAGGGCAATGCACTTGACCTTGACCTTGGCTATTCACATAAGATTTATTTTGTTATTCCACCAGAAATTAAAGTACAGGCTGAGACCACAAAAGGTAAGAATCCTTTAGTCCATTTGGAAGGAATAGATAAACAACTGCTTGGGCAGGTGGCTGCTAAAATTAAAACATTAAGAAAAGTAGAGCCTTATAAAGGTAAGGGAATACGCTACTTAGGAGAACAGATTAGACGTAAAGCAGGTAAAACCGCTTCTAAATAGTTTTAACATAGCTAGTAAAAAATGCCGATGAATAACTTAAAAGCTAAAAGAAGATTAAAAATCAGAATGCGTATTAGAAAGCGTATTCAAGGTACTGCTGAGAGACCTAGACTTTCAGTTTATAAAAGTAATAAAGCTACATATGCCCAACTCATTAATGACGAACAGGGCTATACGTTAGTTGCCAGTTCTTCGAAATCTATAGGAGTACAAGCAGGCAAACCCATAGATATGGCTAGAATGGTCGGGGAGGAGATAGCGAAGCAAGCTATTGGAAAAGGTATAGAAGAAGTTGTTTTTGATCGTTCTGGATATATATATCATGGTCGTGTGAAAGCATTGGCAGAAGGAGCTAGAGCCCAAGGACTTAAATTTTAGCATATATGATGCAACTAAAGAAAATAATTAAACCAAGCGAACTTAATCTAACAGAGAAAGTTGTTGCCATTAACCGTGTGACAAAGGTTGTTGAGGGAGGTAGGAATTTTAGCTTTTCAGCTGTAGTAGTGGTAGGAGATGGGAAAGGTATAGTAGGACATGGACTTGGAAAAGCACAAGAAGTTACCAATGCTATTGCAAAAGGAATAGAAAATGCAAAGAAAAATCTTATTAAGGTTCCTATACAAAAAGGTACGGTACCACACCGGGCTATAGGTAGATTTGGTGGAGGTGAAGTGCTAATTAAGCCAGCAGCTCCGGGTACAGGTATTATTGCAGGTGGAGGTGCACGTGTTGTATTAGAATGCGCAGGTATCAATAATGTACTTTCTAAATTAAAGGGATCTTCTAATCCTCATAATACTGTAAAGGCAACTTTTCAAGCTTTATCTCAAATGAGAGATCCTATTACTGTGGCAGCACAAAGAGGAATTAGCTTGGATAAATTATTTAATGGATAAACATGGCAAAAGTTAGAATTACCCAAGTAAGAAGCACTATTAAATGTCCTATGAGGCAAAAGCTAACTATTAAAGCTTTAAAACTTGGTAGGATCAATAAGAGTGTAGAACTAGAATTTACACCACAAATTCAAGGAATGGTACGACAAGTGCATCACTTAGTTACTACAGAAAATATAGCATAGTTATGGAACTAAATACACTTAAGCCCGCAAAAAATTCTGTTAAGCAAAATACAAGGTATGGTAGGGGGCAAGGTTCTGGTAAAGGTGGTACTTCTACTAGAGGACACAAAGGAGCAAAGTCACGCTCTGGTTATAAAAGTAAGCCAGGTTTCGAAGGAGGCCAGCTTCCTTTGCAACGCAGGTTGCCTATGTATGGTTTTAAGAATCCTAATAGAGTCAGCTATAAGCCTATTAACCTAGATACTATACAGCAGCTAGCTGAAAAAGCTCAGCTTACAGTTATTAATCCTGAAGTTTTACACCAACATGGTCTCGTTAGTAAACGTGATAAATGCAAAATTCTTGGCAATGGTCTGTTGAAAACAAAATTAGAAGTAACAGCTCATGCATTTTCAGCATCAGCATCAGCAGCCATAGAAAAATTGGGTGGGAAAGCGAACATCCTGAATATATATGCGTAAATTTCTTGCTACATTTAAGAGAATATTTTTTATTCCTGAACTGAGGAGCCGAATACTTACTACCATAGGCTTACTATTGGTTTTTAGATTGGGCGCTTTTATTGTTTTACCAGGCATTGATGCTACTAGGATAGCTGGAAAAGCTAAAGGAATACTAGGCCTATTAGATATATTTCTAGGAGGGGCTTTTAGCAATGTCTCCATTTTTGGATTAGGTGTAGTGCCTTATATTTCAGCATCCATAGCTGTTCAACTCTTAACCGTAGCGGTTCCTTATTTCCAAAAAATACAAAGGGAGGGCCAAGCAGGCAGAAAAACACTTAGCAATATTACTAAAGCACTTACTATTGTAATTGCCATGATACAGTCGGCTAGTTATTTGGCTGCTACTGTTTCTACTGACTCAATTATGATTAGCAAGCCACTTTTTTATATTTTATCTTTATTTATTCTTCCAGCAGGTACCATGGCTTGTATGTGGATAGGAGACAGAATTACTGACAAAGGAATAGGTAATGGAGTTTCAATGCTAATTATGATTGGAATTGTATCTTCTTTGCCAGGAGCTTTTTTTGAAGAGTTTGTTTTAAGAGGATCCAGAGGATTGTTAATATTCATATTTGAAATCTTTGCTCTTTTCTTAATCGTTGTTAGTGTAGTAATGTTCACACAAGCAACACGCAGAATTCCTCTTCAATATGCCAAACAGATGGCAACAAGTGGTGGAATTTATAGTGGCCAAAGGCAATACATACCACTTAAGCTCAATAGCTCTGGAGTTATGCCTATTATCTTTGCACAGGTTCTTATGTTTCTACCAGCACTGGTGTCTAATTTTTTTGCTAATAAAAGTGAGAAAATGGCTATGGTATCAAGGATTTTTGGTGACTTTACTACTTGGCAGTATAACCTTGTATTTTCCATACTTATTATAGCATTTACCTATTTCTATACAGCTATCAGTATTAATCCCATGCAAATAGCTGATGATATGAAAAGAGGTAGTAGTTTTATTCCAGGTATTAAGCCTGGCAAACCTACAGCCTCTTTTATAGATGATATTTTAAGCAAAATAACATTGCCAGGCTCCTTATTTTTAGCAATAATTGCTATTTTACCGGGATTGGCTTATATGGCAGGTTTAAGCAAAGGATTTAGCCGCTTTTTTGGAGGCACTTCCTTACTTATTATGGTCGGCGTGGTATTAGATAGCTTGCAGCAAATAGAAAGTTATTTGTTAATGCATCACTATGATCACATGATGGACTCTGGTAGGATACAAGGAAGATCGCAGATATAGCATAGTCAGGTGATATGATATTTTTAAAAAATGATGAAGAAATAGCTATAATTAAACAAAGTGGTCTTATCTTAGCACAAGCTTTTGGTGTAGTTGCAAAAGCTATTAAGCCAGGTGTAGCAACAAAAACTTTGGATAAACTAGCTGAGACATACATATATGATCATGGCGCTATTCCTTCTTTTAAAGGATATGATCAATTTCCTGCTACATTATGTGTTTCAGTCAACGAAGCCGTTGTACATGGCATACCAGGAGACTATGAGCTAAAAGAAGGCGATATTGTTTCTGTGGACGGTGGAGTGTTTTATAAAGGATTTCATAGTGATTCAGCTTTTACATTTCCTGTCGGGGAAATAACGAAAGAAGCTAAAGAACTTATTAAGGTTACAAAAGAAGCATTATATTTGGGAATTAATCAGGCAATTGTAGGGAACAGAATAGGAGATATTGGTGGAACAGTAGAAGATTATGTTTCTAAGCATAATTTTACAGTAGTAAGAAATTTAGCAGGGCATGGTATTGGTAAAAATCTTCATGAAGATCCACAAGTACCTAATTATGGTAAGCTAGGGTCTGGTGTACGATTAAAGAAAGGAATGGTCCTTGCTATAGAGCCTATGGTGAATGTAGGAAGATCTGCAGTTAAGCAAGAAAAAGATGGTTGGACAATTACTACAATAGATAAAAAGCTTTCTGCACATTTTGAGCATACAATAGCAGTAGGTGAGCAGCAAGCCGAAATATTAACAAGTTACCAATATATAGAAGAAGTTTTTAGAATTTAATATGGCTAAAACACCTCCAATAGAACAAGATGGCACAGTAGAAGTAGCTCTCCCTAATGCTGAATTTAAAGTACGTTTAGCAAATGGACATCTTGTTAGAGCACATATCTCTGGTAGGATGCGGAAATTTTATATCAATATATTACCTGGAGATCAAGTGAAACTAGAGTTGACTCCTTATGATCTTACAAAAGGACGTATTGTCCAAAGATATAAGGTAAATCAACCATAAAATATTAGTGAAATATGAAGATAAGATCATCTATTAAAAAACGTAGTAGCGGATGCCAGATAGTACGTAGGAAAGGAGTACTTTATGTTATTAATAAAAAAAATCCAAGATTTAAACAAAGACAAGGATAAATATGGCTAGAATATTAGGTGTAGATATTCCAGATAACAAACGAGGAGAAATAGCACTTACTTATATTTTTGGTATTGGTCGTAGCTCAGCTAATCAGATTTTAGCAGCAGCAGGCGTCAATAAAGATAAACGTGTTTCCAGTTGGACCGATGAAGAGTCTCAAACAATCCGTACTGTTATTAATGAGAATTATAAAGTAGAAGGAGAATTAAAGTCTGAGATACGCTTAAATATAAAAAGGTTAGTAGATATAGGATGTTATAGGGGTAGAAGGCATGTATTAGGTCTTCCTGTAAGAGGACAAAGTACTAAGAATAATGCTAGAACCCGAAAAGGAAAACGAAAAACAGTAGCTAATAAGAAGAAAGCTGCGAAGAAATAAACAGTTTCTTTTTTAAAAAATTGATAGAACTATTCATAAAGAATTATGGCAAAATCCCAAAAAGAAAAAACCAAGAAGCGAGTTGTCAGCGTTGGCAAGTTAGGCCAAGCGCATATTAAAGCCACGTATAACAATATTATTATTTCTATGACCAATGAGATTGGGCAAGTTATATCTTGGTCTTCCGCTGGTAAAATGGGATTTAAGGGTTCTAAAAAAAATACCCCATATGCAGCCCAAGTATCTGCTGGAGATTGTGCAAAAGTAGCGCATGAGTTGGGCCTTAGAAAGGTTGAAGTTTATGTGAAGGGAGCGGGTGTAGGCAGAGAATCTGCTATTAGAACTATCCAAGATGCTGGTATAGAAATTAGTACTATTAAGGATGTAACTCCTATTCCACATAATGGATGTAGACCTCCTAAACGTAGACGTCCGTAATCTTAATTAAATAATTATAAATATGGCAAGATATATAGGTCCTAAAGCTAAAATTTCTAGAAGATTTAATGAGCCCATATTTGGGCCTAGCAAGGCACTTCAGAAAAAGAATTACCCTCCAGGTCAACATGGTAAAATTCGTAAAAAGAAGTCTGAATATGCCATCCAGCTAATGGAAAAAGGAAAAGCCAAGTATATATATGGATTACTAGAAAAGCAATTTGCTAACCTTTTCTATAAAGCAGCTAAGAAGAAAGGAGTTACAGGCGAACTGTTGCTACAATACTTAGAAACAAGGCTTGATAATGTCGTATATCGCTTAGGTATAACACCTACTCGGAGATCCGCTAGACAGTTAGTGTCGCATAAGCATATTACTGTAAATGGTAAAATAGTTAATATTCCTTCTTATGCATTAAAAGTGGGTGATATAATTGGCTTAACCGAGAAAACAAAGTCATCAAACGCTATTACCGAGCGTATTTCTAGCCATTCACATAATAAAAATAACTGGTTAGAATGGGATAGTAAACAGATGATTGGTAAAGTCATGTCACTGCCACATAGAGAAGAAATCCCTGAAAAAATTAATGAGCAAAGTATTGTTGAGCTATACTCTAAATAATTTCTAAATTTTTTGTCGCTTTATCATAGAATTATAAATAAACTGGAACACAATGTCATCAATAGCCTTTCAAATACCTGGTAAAATCTCTGTAAAACAAGCAGACGAGTTTCATGGTATATTTACTTTTAAGCCACTTGAAAGAGGTTATGGCGTAACCATTGGTAATGCTTTGAGAAGAGTGATACTATCCTCACTAGAAGGATATGCTATCACCTCTATCAGAATACCGGGCATATATCACGAGTTTTCTACTATAGAGGGGGTAACAGAAGATTTAGTAGAAATTATTTTAAACCTTAAGCAGATTAGGTTTAAAAAAATTGGAGATACTACAGAAAATAAAATATTTATTTCAATCAACAATAAAAAAATTCTGACAGCAGGAGATTTTGCACAGGCAACTGCTGCGTTTGAAATAACTAACCCAGAATTAGTTATTTGCCATATAGATGAGTCAGCCAGATTCGAAATAGAAGTTACTGTTGAAAAAGGACGTGGCTACGTACCTGCAGAAGAAAATAAAATTGATGCACAGGTAAAAGGTGTTATTCCAATCGATTCTATTTTTACTCCTGTAAAAAATGTTAAATACCATGTTGAGAACACTCGTGTTGGTCAAAAAACAGATTATGAATCTCTAGTATTCTCTGTAGAAACTGATGGTACTATTCACCCTCAAACTGCTATTGAGCGTGCTGCTGACATTATGATCAAGCATTTTGCTCTACTCATTGATAGAAACAAGATGGTAGAGACTAAGGATGCTGATGAGATAGATGTCTTGGATGAGTCTACGCTACAAATGCGTAAATTACTTAAAACTCCTCTTAGCGAAATGGGACTATCTGTTAGAGCCTTTAACTGTCTTAAAGCAGCTGACATAAAAACTTTAGGAGATTTAGTGCAATTGAAGGTGTCTGATATGGCCCAATTTAGAAATTTTGGTAAAAAGTCTCTTAAAGAGTTACAAGACTTAGTAGCTAGTAAAGATTTAACTTTTGGTATGGATCTATCAGCTTATAATCTAAATGACCAATAAGGATATCTGTTTTTGTAAGTGCTAACTAAATGTTAGTGCATCTATCTTTTTAGACAATTTATTTGAACCAATATGAGACACGGTAAAAAATTTAATCATCTGAGTAGGCCTGCGTCCCACCGCAAGGCTCTATTATCTAACCAGGCTAAGTCCCTTATTTTACATAAACGTATTATTACTACCGTAGCCAAAGCTAAAGCACTTAGGAAGTTTGTAGAGCCTATTATTACAAAGGCTAAACAAGATTCTACGCATGCAAGAAGAGTAGTGTTCTCCTATTTTCAAGATAAAGAGCCCGTTAAACTACTTTTTAATGAGGTTGCTCCTAAGATAGGGGATAGACCGGGAGGTTATACACGTATTATTAGGCTAGGAAATCGCCTAGGGGATAATGCAGAAATGTGTATGATGGAGTTAGTAGACTATAATACATACTTGCAAAAGGCAGCAGAGCCAAAACAAACCAAGGCTAGAACTCGAAGGGGAAAAGGAAAATTAGGTGCTACTACGACTGTGAGTTCTGAAAAAACACAGCCTAACACTCAAGATATGGCTACTCAAGCTAAACCAGTTGAAAATACTCAGGTAGAAGGAGCAGATGAGCAAGAAGCTTTAGATACACAATCTCCTGAACAAACTAATAAACAAGAAGAATAAGCTATATAAGAATAATATTTTAAACGAAAATAAATTCCTCCAGTTTTTAGGCTAACCCTTAATAAATTGGAGGAATTTTATTTTTATAGGCGTTTAGGGGTGGATAGGTATATGCTCTTATATTTGGAAATGAAAAAATTAACTGAAATCTTTTAAAGATTAAATTTTACTTAGCAAAATACAAAGAGTTAATATTGAAATTCTTCAGAAATATGGTTAAATTATTATTAAAGATGCCTGCTTTCTAAGTCATTTTCTAAAATTCCAATGATTGTCAGTAACCCTAACCATGGACATTCCTAGCAAGCAATTTGCTGTTGTTATTCTATTACTAACTCTTGTATTATTTGTGTGTGCGAGCTTTAAGATTTCAGCTATTGGGTTTACAACAATAGAAAAACGAACACACGCAAATATTTATAAACTTTCACGTAACCATTATGTCGTTGATAAGATTAATATGGATGGAAAGTTTCATTCTTTAGAATATAATTATCTTAGTCCAAATCTAAGCTCATTAAAATCAAAAAAAGTAGTACGGCTTACCGTATTGTCTCATACTCATGAAGCATATAGTTTACGGACTAATAGAACCTACCAAGAAGGCTTACATAATAGACGAGTATATGATATTGCAACTGTTAAATTGAGTAATTTAAATAAAGTACAGCCTATTGTAAAGGAAGAAGTTATTTTACAGCACAACAGCCGACAACTAGCTCTTAAGGAGCCTTCTACTAATTATTTGCGTAGTTTCCAGCTTTTAGCAGATAACTCTAAAGCTACAACAACTAGCCAGAATGCTGTCTCCTTACATCAAAACAAGATTGGTTTGTCTAGTTCTGCTAACTTCACTGCTAATCGTAAACAAGCGAATAAAAAATCTATCCGTTCTGCTCAGTTACCTACTATTACTTCCTCTTCAATAACTGATAAGTATATAGTAACAAATCCTTTTAACTCTATAGCTTATGGAGATCATCAAGTTGCGTTTATGTATCAACAGGGGAGATGGCTAGCTTATATAAAGCAATCCCTAGCTATAGGGTATAGATACCAGATATTACCTGTATATGGAGAATTTGGTTTTAGTATAGAGAAATTACTTAATAGTGCACCAGATCGACAAAAGGAATATACTCATATATACCCTACTATCGATTCAAATACCAATACACCTAACTATGTATATATAGGTAAATTGAAGTCTCAGGATTATGGTATTAAAATAGATATAGGAAAAAATATAAATAATTTAACTATTGCTTATTCTCTTATAGATCCTAGCAATTTTAATTCTGATACATTACGAATTTGGAAAGATATGCTCGCAGAAATAGGAAACATATTGGCGGGAATAAAGATAAATTTAACTGTTGTTACTATTGATCCTGATCCGGCGAAAGTTAAAACTAAGTTAGAGCAAATCATTTATAAATTTTTACATAGACAAGTAAGACTAGAAAACTATTCACTTGTTTACAATAAATTGCTTGCACACATAAGTAATCAAATGCAATTATTAAATAAAAACTTTGATTATCGCTCATCTAATTTTTATGAAAACTATACAGTAGATTTACAAGTCAGCTTACAAAAAATATCTTCGCTATTGACAGAATTAAACAGAGTGAAATCAGTACCAAAAAGTAAAGTGGCTCGTTTTGATTTAAATAAACTCTATGATGCTTTAGAAATAAACGTTAGCATTAAAGAGTTAACTAGGGACTCTATAGAGGGTTTACAAACAAACATTGAATATTTTTCTCAGATTCAGGATCAAGAAGAAGTCCAGCTTTCAGTACTACCTAGTCTATCGCTTCAGCCTTCTTACCTTCAAGCATTCGTAGACAATAACATAAATAACTATCCTATGTTGGTTGAGCAAAGTGGCGAAGTGCCTTCTTCTAATAGTTTGTATTTAGAAGAATATGACTTGCCTACTAGCATGCATATACCGCATTTAATTCGCTTATCTTCAGGATCTACTGTCACTGTTACTTTTGGAAGTTCTCTCAAGAAACCAGAGAATTTAATCATCTCTGCTGATAGACTAGTTGACCAACGGTTAATACCTAGCTTGATTCAAGCGCTTAATAAAGCTAATGAAACCGTTAAAATAGAAAGCATACATATTTCTGCTACTACTAATGGACATGATGGTAAGCAATATGCAAACAGTAACCATCGCAAAGAAAATGGGGCAAGAGCTATTGATATTTCTAGAATTAACAGTAGCAGCGTAGCTAGCTTAGGAGCTAACAATCCATTAGTGATAGCTTTACAAAGTGCTTTGGAAGAAGTATCGATAGTAAGGGAAAATTTTGGTCCTTACTTAAGGCATAAAAACAAGAAACCTTATACGACCAGTAGGCTTCGTGAAAATCATAAAAATCATATACATTTTTCAATAAACCGTTAATGAGAAAATTAATCAATATTACTATAATATTTATCTTATCCTTTACTTCTGCTAATAGCACAAGGGTGGCTAAGGTATGCGGTTACTTAGATGATGTAAGCCCTAATGAGAGGTGGATACTATATAGGACGCCTCATGATTGCATGGAAGATGAAGCAAGCGAAGGTAACCTTTCTGTCATGGATGTGGAAACTAATAAAGTTATTACAATTGCAACTGATGTAACTATTGAGGATCCCATTAGTTTATTTGTCGATAACTCTACAATTGCTAGGCCCACGCAAGGAAAAGTTGTATGCTATAATATAGAGCAAAAAGAAGTTACTAAGGACTTGTTCATATTTGGTGAGGAATTAGAATTCTTAGAATTCTCGTTAAATCAAGCTAAAACCCATGCAGCACTCTTATTAAAGGATGCACAAGGAGGCGAGATGTTTTTACAAGTTATCAACCTAGCTGATTTTGAAAAGCATGAAATTATTCATAAACTTCCTTGTTTTGAGCAATGTAGCGATGCAGTTACAGGACCTATCTGTTGGTATGGAAATCATATAGTATACTCTTTACAAAATCAATTATATGATTATCAAATAGGAGAACTGCAAAGCTTACTAATTTCAGAGAATGTGTATGACTATGCCTTAAATGGAGATGAGCTTGTATTTATAGAATGGGATAAAGTTTATACTTATAAGTTTAAGAAATTTTTATTTAGTTCAGTTGGTATAGAAGATTTTACTTTACAGCCACCCATAGAAATGAGAGATGTGAAATTTATTGAATTAAACATGGCAAGTATAGGTCATGTTTATCAAGCAAGTTTGAATATTAACCAAGAAAAGTTCTATATGATAGAAAAAGACGGAAAGCTTACTACTCAGGCAAATCCTATTCTATATAAAACATCGCGCTTAAGTATCCAAAAAGAACTGACTACCAGTATATCTAGCTACGATAGAGTAACTAGAGTAATAGATAGAGCACAGCTGATAATAGAAAAACTTGGCAACTAACATATTTATATTGTTTGCATACCTAATAGAGATGATATGTATAAGTAAAAGAGTTACAACTTAGCTGTATTGTCGCTTTTAGTATGTCCTTATTAATAACAGAGAAATATAATATTATCTTATCTGTTCAGGATTCTACCCAAAATAAAGTCACTATTTTTAGCCAGGAAATGGTACTTGTGTTCCTAGAATATATTAGCTACCAACCATAAAATTGTATATATACCAACTATAAGGTGCCCTTTATCGGTTGGTTGTTAAATGAAATAGGTATTTTTTAGTAATTATAAGGTGGTGTAGATCCCTGAACGTGTACCTTATCTATTGTGTTATTAATTCAGTTAGTTGTTTATAAAGCTTAAGATATTCTTGTATGCCTTCTTCATTATTAGTAATGCAGGGGATATTTCTTTCAGCACATAAAGCGGACAAGGAAGTATTATTAATCAATTCAGACTGAATGACCATATCGGCATACTGTGCACCTATTTGCATAAGCTCAGCAAATCCTACAGAAGCTAATTGATTGATTTCTTGCTCTTGCATACCATTCATTTTTGCTTTGTCAGCAAAAGATCCATTAAATTGTCCTGGGAAATTAGTATTATACAGGTTAAGCAATACTTTGGTACGTTGAAATGTTGGATCTTGTTTTAAGCTGGTTTTCAAATATAAAGGTATTAAACTAGTAATCCAGTCGTGGCAATGAACTACATCAGGTACCCAGTTTAAATTTTTTACAGTCTCTAAAGCGCCTTTACATATGAAAATAAGACGTTCACTATTATCCTCAAAGAAGTTGCCCTCTTTATCATTAAATACAAACTTTCTATGGAAATATAGTTCGTTATCAATAAAATATACTTGGATTCTTGTTCCAGGTATAGCAGTTACTTTAACAGATAAGTTTTGAGTTTCGTTACCTATCTTAATGCTAATTCCCGATAATCGAACTACCTCATGGAGTTTATTCTTTCTCTCATTAATTACACCAAACCTGGGAACCAAAATACGTATATCAACATTTTTTTCTTGCATAGCCGGTGCTAGCTTCCCAACAAATATTCCTACGTTAGAAGTACTAAGAAAGGGCGCTATTTCACTAGCTACATAAAGTATGCGTAAACTAGACATGAATGGAAGGATTCTGAATTATACTATGAACAGCCTGTCAGTTGTAGGCAACCAAGGGCTATATTATCTATCGAACACAAATATACAAAATATATATTACATGCTCAATGTGCTGGCTTGCTCAACTAAGCTCAAAATATTAAAAAGTTATTTTAACCTAAATGTGGGTATGATTAATAAGAAATATTAAGAAAAATTGCTTGCTTTTACTAATTGATGTACTAGAATAGCATAAACTCATTCAATTTGTATAAATTTATACAAATTGCCCAGATTAACTCTAACCCTAGCTATTTTTATAGCTTATATAAAAGCTATTTTGAAAATAATCAGAAAAATTATTCCTTATATATTTTCTCTATTTGTAGCCAGCATCCTGCTACGCTACACTTATCGAAACATGTCATTCGAAGATTTATGTTTACAGGTACAGGAACTAGAATGGCGATGGATAGTATTATCAATTTCACTTGGTTTGTTTAGCCACCTTATGCGGGCGTATCGTTGGAAGCTTTTATTGCAGCCGCTTGGATACAATATAGGTCTTATGCGGACTTTTTCTGCATTGATGACAGGTTATTTAAGTAATCTGTTTGTACCACGTTTAGGTGAAATAATACGCTGTAGTGTACTGCGACGTACTACTATAGATATTCCTATGGGAATCTTACTAGGAACTGTAGTATTGGAACGTATCATAGACTTTATTGGATTCTTAATTATAACGGCATGCAATTTTATTATTAGCTTTTCAGAAATAACATTTACACTACAATCTATAACTTTCCCTTCTATCAACTATAAAAAATTAGGTTGGGTGCTAGCATTTATAATAGTTGTATTAGCTTGGGCCATCTTGTTTATCTACTGTACTTGGGACCATAACCATTTAAATAAGAAATTGTCCAGCACTAAATCTTTTATAATTAATATTAAAAGAGGATTTTATAGTATTCTAGCATCACAAGAGAAAATGCTTATAGTATATACTACTATCCTTAAGTGGGGTCTGTATTATTTAAGTGATTACGTAGGGTTATTTGCCATCCATACAACTTCACATCTAAACTGGAAGGTTGGCTTATCTATACTTACCATGAGTAGTTTAAGTTTTGCAGTGCCTATCCAAGGAGCTATAGGGGCTTATCATATTTTGGTAAGTAGTAGTTTGATGGCTTATGGAATCTCTCAAAGCAATGCTTTATTATATGCTGGAGTTATGCATGCTATGCATATGCTAACTATACTTATATGTGGGTGTATAAGCCTTGTTTTTACTCGATTATGGGTCAAATCAAAAAAAACTTAGCTTCTTTATTTATTTTATAAGTTTATAAAAAGTAACTCTATCGTTTGTATCAGAAAAAACTATGCCTCTTGTTTAGTAATATAGGTGTACTAAAGTAGGAATATATAACCCTAATTTAATTATTTGTATCATCTTAGTTAGTATGAGAGAGTATTTTGGGCTACTTAAAACTAAATGATTAGTTGAGGCAGTGAACCTTTAAGGCTATATATAGTAATACTTCATTGTTGAAATTACAGAAAGAATCTGTAAAGTAGCATTATGTTTATTATTGTTGGTCGGTACATAGCCACCTGTCAACTATATATTAATGGTCTGACTATCGTAGACTTGCTAGAGCATTAATAACGATTGGCCATAAAAAAGTATAAAATTTTTACGTCTACGCATGTGTTCATAGGTCTACATCCTCAGATTTAGATAAAAGTACCTATTTTATTTACCAACCAAGCTTAAATACTATATTTTATAGTTGATATATAGTTATTTTTATACTTGGTAGTTAGCTATTTCCGGGTACTCATGTGCCTTTATAGGCTAAATACAGCGGTTTTATTTTGAGTAGGCCATAGACGCGTACTAAGTCTATTTGGTTGCTTTGTTATAGGAAAGATTTAGTATATTCTAGAAACTTACTTTATTTAATTGTTTCTAATTTACACTTGCTGCATAGTGCTTTCTTTTCTACCAAAATTTCTATTTTATATATAGGTTTTCGATATAATCGGTTTAAATTGGCTTCTTAAGATTATATACTCTCTTTAGCAGGAAAGTTTACAATTTGTTCTTCCTCGTTTACATTTTGTATGGCTGTTACACCACCGGAAATAACAAATTTCATTACTTCTGTACCAGAAATGTCTGGTAAAGGTGTAATAAGTTCTTTAGGTACAATACATAATCCTCCAGAGAAGCTATAAGAATCAGGAATATAAACAGCCACACTTGCTGGTAAGTGGAGTATTTCTAATTCTTGCTGTGTTATAAATCCTATTTTTTGTATCCTTCTATCTATATCGATTGTTACTAAAACAGGTTTATCAAACTTCTTTTTATTGCCTACAAATGCAGCAATTAAATCTTTAAGTGAAGTGTATATAGTACTGATCAGTGGTACTTTGGTAACTAGCTTTTCAATGGTGTCAAATAATGACCTTACTAGTAAAGTACTTCCTAAATAACCAAATAAGGTAATGGCTACTAAAACAATGGTTATGCCTAATCCAGGAATTTTTATTTTAATAATGCCATCCATCCAGTTTAGTGCCATAGAAATGATATAGCCTGTTAGTACAAATGGCACAATTAACAAGAGCCCTCTTAAAAAGTAGCCTAATAAAGTGTTGAATAGTTGTTTATTAGTTTTTTTTACTCCTTTTATTTTCATAAAGCGTATATATAGGTAAATACTAAAATTAGGTAATTGTAGTATATGTTATTAATACCAAATTTAAGTAAAACTAATCACTGAAAAATATCCATTAGGAATTATTCTTTTTTGCAAACAGAGCAATAAATAGTGTAAAGATAAATCCTGTGAAAGAGATAGACAAGAAGATAAGTACTCCTAACAACTTTGAATTAAACACTGATTCTATCAATGTTATGCTATTTTGTACGGAGTTATTAGTAAGGTCAATTTGCTGAATGGATCTTTTAAATTCTAGTAGTAAAGTATTAACAAAATTGTTTCCATATGTAAATAGCATAACATATGTTAATACGCTTATAACCACACTAGTAAAGAGTACAGCTATCATACCTACTTGCAAACCTTGCATATAAGTTATGGAACCATTGTTTGCATTCTTATAATAAAAGAGTGCAGAGTATATCCCTAATGTAAATACAGCATATTCTAGGTGACCTAGTATGGAGTTTTTTAAATTTAAAACTTGTACTAGTAATGTATAAGCAATTAATGCTAATAGTGTAATGATGCCACTACGAATTCCTATAAGCCACATATTCTAAACTTTATTAGTAGATAAAAATAAATGAATTATAAATACTAATTAAGATTTTACTTAATTAAAATTTTGCAGTTTGATGTCGTTCCATATCTCTTTGTACATCTCTTTCTTTAATGTGCTGTCTTTTGTCATACAGTTTTTTGCCTTTAGCTAAAGCAATTTGCAATTTAGCACGATTGTTTTCATCAATAAAGAGCTGTATGGGTATTATGGTAAGCCCTTTTTCCTGATTTTTAATAAGCTTGTTAAGCTCTTTTCTAGTTAAAAGCAATTTTCTCTCTCTATTCTCTACATGATTATATATATTGCCTTGCTCATACTGTGCAATATGCATACTTTTAATCCAAAGTTCTCCACTTTTAAAATAACAATAGGCTTCCTGTAAACTAACTTTAGCTTTTCTAATAGATTTTATTTCTGTACCAGTAAGTACAATCCCGGCGATGAATTTATCTATAAATGTATATTCAAAGCTTGCTTGTTTGTTTCGAATAACCAGTCCGGTAGTTTTATTCTTTTTTACATTCATATAATATATAAGCTTATTTTATATAGGCATATTAGGTAATACATTGGTCTTTACATTAGCAAAATCGTTTGCGAGGTATTGATAATGTGCTGCCATGGCTATCATAGCTGCATTATCTGTGCAGTATTCGGTTGCAGGAATAAAAAGTTGCCATCCTTTTTCTGCTGCCATTTGATTTATAGCTTGTCTAAGGCCTTTGTTAGCCGCTACTCCGCCTGCCAATGCTAGTTTATTAAGACCAGTGTATGCCATAGCCTTCTTTACTTTGCTAAGCAACATTTTAATAAGTGTGTGCTGAATACTAGCACAAATATCCGCTTGGTACTCAGCTATAAAATTAGAATTTTTTTGTATATTGTTACGTATAAAATATAAGAAGGCAGTCTTTATACCACTAAATGAGAAGTCGAGGCCCGGCATGATGGTGGTTGGGAAATCAAACCTGTGAGGATTTCCTTGTTGAGCATAGTGATCAATAAAAGGTCCTCCAGGGTAGGAAAAATTCATTATTTTAGCTATCTTATCGAACGCTTCTCCTACAGCGTCATCTTGTGTTTGTCCTATCAGTTGCATAGATGTATAACTGTTCACAAGCACCAGTTGCGTGTGTCCTCCACTGATGGTGAGGCACAAAAAAGGAAAAGTAGGTTGGGGATCTTCTATAAAGTTAGCAAGCACATGCGCATGCATGTGGTGTACAGCTACAAGCGGTATACCTAAGCCTAATGCTAAGGATTTGGCAAAGCAAGCTCCTATCAGCAGGGCTCCCAATAGACCAGGGCCTCTTGTAAAAGCTACAGCATGCAATGCTTCCTTAGTTAAGTTTGCACTTTTTAGTGCTTGGCTTACTATTGGAACAATTTTTTGCTGATGAGCCCTGGAGGCTAGTTCGGGTACAACCCCTCCATAAATTTCGTGAATAGATTGGCTAGCAATCACATTGCTGGCTATCTTTTCATTACAGATGACAGCTGCAGCTGTTTCATCACAAGATGACTCTATAGCTAATATATTTATATTTTTTTGTTGCATTGTGTACTACTGATCAAAAACCGAAGATAAAGAAAAATTTTATAGCCACCTTCCTGAAATGGCTGGCATTCTTTGTATTATCTATTATCATAAGTTTTGTATTATTTATAAATATACCACAAGTACAAAATACATTATTTAAAAGAGTACTTAATAAGTTAAACGCACAAACGCACTTTCATATACAGCATCAGCATTTCTCATTAAAATGGTTCCATAAAGTTTTACTTACAGATTTTTTAGTAAAAGATCCTAATAATCAATTATTATGTGCTATTAAGTATTTGAAGTTGCGTATAAATCCTTTGCGGCTTTTGAGAGGAGAAGGTATAGTAATAGATTACTTAGAAGTAGGGAGTGGGGATTTGAGACTAGTCAAAGCTAAAGGAGAAACAGAATTCAATATACAAACTTTATTATCAAGGTTAGAAACACCAGGCAGCACAAATTCTGTAAGCTTGCCAATTGATATACAAGGTTTTAATGTAAAAAAAACTGTTCTAAGAGACTTCTCTATGTTAATGGATGATCAGGCAGTTCAACCTACATTAACAGGGTTTGATGCTTATCACTTTAAAATAGAGGGGGTTACTGCTGAAGTTAGCCAGTTAGGTTATTATGGCAATACTTTAGTTGGGGAGCTTCAGCGTTTATCTGGCTATGATCCAATACAAAACTTAAGGCTACATCAATTATATACACAGTTTAAAGTTACACCTTATGGAACACTGTTTAATCAGTTAATTATTAATACAGATGATAGCTACTTAAAAGGAAATTTAAGTTTTTCCTATGAAAACATAACAGAATTGTCTCAAATTCTGAAACAAGGGTATATTGATGTTGAGTTAGAAGAACTCAAGTTAGCTTCTAAAGAACTAGCTCATTTTATACCTTATTTTAAAGGTCATAATATTGATTATACTTTAAAAGGTAGTGTGGTAGGAAAGGTAGATGATTTCTATCTAAAAGATTTTTACCTAGAATTTGGTGAAAATAAAAGCTATTTATGTGGAAATATGAAGTTAGAGGGGTTGCCTGATTTCGAAAATATGTGTTTTGATTTGAACTTAGAAAAAGGATGTTTATATACTTTTGATCTGCTTCCACATATAGCACAAGAGCACCATCATATGTTACAAAGAATACAACTTTGTAATGTGCAAAGTAATATATCAGGTACTTTACATCAATTTAAAACAAAGGGAAACTTTATAACTAACATAGGCAGAATTACTACTGATATGGAAGTAGTTGTTGATAAAGCTTCCCATGAGCTTGCTTGTAAAGGAGATATTAATACACAATCTTTAAATATTGGTAAACTGCTAGGCATAGATGAGCTACAGGAATTAACAATGCGGGCATATATAAATGGTCAAGCTATTAACTCCGATGCTACTAACCTATATTTGAGAACACACATAGAGCAGCTAGGCTTTCAGGGATATAAGTACGAGCATATTCGTGCTAACGGAAGGCTTGGAAAGTTTTTTTTTAAAGGTAATATATCAATAGATGATCCAAATTTAGTGGCATATTTTGATACTAAATTTGATTGGAAAACACCCCAGAAAGAATTATTAGTAAAGGGATTTTTAAATGATGTTGCCTTAGATAAATTAAAATTTACAAATAAACATACACATTTTAGTAGTGAAATAAATGTAGTTGTACAGGGAGATTCTTGGGATAATTTTACTACAGATGCCACATTCAATCGTATTCAACTAGAGATAGAAGATAAGCCCCTACATGTAGAGCAGTTACATTTTCTCAATGGTAAGAAGAATGGACATAGTACGCTGTCTCTTTATTCTGATTTGCTAGATGTACAAGCAGAAGGAGCTGTTAAATATACCTCTTTGGTACAGGACCTCAAGGAATTTATTTATGCTTACCAACAACGCCTTTTAACCTCAAAAGTATACGTTCCTTCTTATACAGAAAAACCTTATAATTTTAAATATCATCTGTATTTAAAAGACATAAATCCTATACTACAGGTTGTTGTACCTCATATATATGTAGCCCCAAACACTAGTTTTCAAGGATTTTTCTCACAGCAGGAGGAAGTAAAATTTGAATTTCATATGCATGAGGTAGACTCATTAGCTTTTGGAGATAACCAGCTACAAAGGAGTGAATGGCATATAACAGCGTTACAAAATAAAGATGGTGCGTTGGTTGCAGCTACTAATAAATTCAAATCTGATAAACATCAGTGGAAAGACTATACTAGTACAGAAAGTTTTGTGCTGGATATTAATTGGGTTAATGACCAATTTTCTTTTAAAAATAGTATAGGGCAAGAAAATAGTAATTTGCAAGTAAATCTAGCAGGCACAGCAGTTTTACATAATGAAGGAGTACATATTAGGCTTGATAATACAGCTATGCGGATAGCTGGCAAACAATGGGAGTTGCACCCCGCTAGTACTGTTTCAATACATCAGTCCTACATTAAATTTCATAACATACTTCTCTCTAATGAAGCACAGCAGATTAGTATAGAGGGGAAATACTCTTCTATAAATCCTGAAAAGCTTATTATAAACCTGACTAATCTAGATTTAAACAACTTTACACCTTTTGTAGATAGAAAGATGAATGGTAATATTCATGGAACACTAATTATAATGGGTACTGCTGAAAGTCCGAGGGTTAGTAGCAATATAAATATACATGGTATTACTATAGGCGATTTAATAGTGGGTGATCTATGTACAAAGGCTACATGGGATAATGATAATAAAGGTATTAATGTCGCATGCCAATTAAATCAAGTAGAAAAGCCTATCATACATGTTACTGGGACTTATAACGATAAAGCACAAGGATTAGATCTGGTAGCTGAATTTTCGCATGCGCAGTTGGCGCTAGTAGAACCTTTTGTTACAAAGGTGCTTGGGGAGCTTAAAGGTGAAGTGGAGGGTAAGTTTTATATTAAAGGACCGCTTAAAGCACCCTCTCTTGATGGAAAAGCCACAGTAAGAGACATGTCATTAAAATTTAATTATTTAAATACTTTATATAAAGGATATGGAGAAGTTAGCTGCTCTGGAAATAATATAAAGGTTGAAAAATTGATTTTAACGGATGACCAAGATGGTCAGGCAGATATACGAGGAGAAATATGTCATAATTATTTTAAAGACTTTTCTTTAAATTTAATGGGTGATGTAAGTAGGTTGATCGTTCTCAATGCTAAATATGAAGATAATGAATATTTCTATGGTAAAGGTATAGTAAGTGGAAATGTAGCTTTTACAGGCATGGTAGATAATATTATGATAACTGCTAATGCTGTTACCCAAAAAGGTTCCAATCTTGTTATTCCTATCCAGAAGTACAACAAAAAAGTTGGACAAGAAAGCTACATTCGTTTTGTAGACCTTAAGACCTGTAAAAAGAATACTGTAGAGGCTCTTCCTTCTGTACGCATTAAAGGATTGAGCTTAGATATGAACTTGGAAATAACTCCAGATGTTTGGGCAGAAATTATCCTTAATCGAAAGGATGGAGATACTATTCAAAGTAAAGGCAAAGGATTACTAGCTATTAAATCAGACTTAGAAGGTAATCTTAATATAACAGGAAATTATGAGCTAGTAGAAGGGACCTATAACTTTTCAGTTTATAAAGTGGTTAAAAGAAAATTTAAAATTTTAGAAGGAAGTACCATTACTTGGATCGATAAGCCTTATGATGGAATGCTCCATGTGAGAGCATCTTATAGCCAGCGGGCGACGCTCACTCCGCTTTTAGAAAAAAATGAGCAAGGTACAAAAGATAAGAAAAAATATCCTGTAAATGTATTATTAACACTTGAGGGTACACTGTCAGATCCCGATATTCGTTTTAATGTTGAGTTTCCTAAACCTCCAGACAACCCAGATTTACAAGAAGCTATCCATACTTTTAAAGAGAAAGCTGCATCAGACAGGAATTACTTAGAAAAACAGGTTTTTAGCTTAGTTATGTTAAGAACCTTCTTTTCAACAAATATGGGTAACTTGGGAAATGATACTATAAAAAGGAGTGTAGGTGAAATATTCTCACAGCAGCTTAGTAGTATAATAGCAGAACAACTAGATGAGAATTTAGAAATAGATACTGATATTGTTTTAGAAGAGCTGAATCAGGAGAAAACTACAAGCTTACCTGTCAAGCTTTCCTATAACTTATTGGCAGGTAGGCTAATTATTTCTAGAGAAAGTAAAATTAACTTTGATACAGGCAAGGAAATGGATTTTGCAAATATGGTAGGAGATTGGTCTATGGAGTATGGACTTACCAGTGACAATAGGTTTAGGGTAAAATTACACATTTCCCCATCTGGTTCTGAAACGGATACAGGTATGTCTAATATTTCTAAGTCCGTTTTTGGTGGTCTTAGTTTTGTATATATAAAAAGCTTTAATAGATGGCGTGAACTATTCTGGCATAGCCAACGTAACAAGGCAATTGTACATAATTAAGTATGTATGTAAGTTATATACTTCTGTAAAATAAAAATAGGCCCACTGCTAAACAAACTTGTACGCTTTCACGGATCTGCTACTTTTAAAATGAGCCAAAAATGCATATTTTATTTGGCAACTAGCTATAAAAACTATTGTTGATGGTTAGTATATGGTTGATTTTATAGTTGCTTTGAGTTTTATCCTTAGCAACCAAGTGCTTCTTTGTACTTAAAGTAACGTATTTCTAGTATTGGTAGACTCTCGAGCGCGTACACCGTTTTTTGTTTTGTAAAATAGTAATTTTTTACTCTAAAGATTTAGCAATTCTAGCTATTCAGTGTTTCGTAGCGGATCTAATAGACCTACTGCGAAAGGGATAAAATAGAGTAGGAATTTGAATAAAACAGAGAGAGAATCTTGCCAGTAGCGATGCTATTTGTTAAAAAGCATGCTTGAAGTTTATCATACCCGCTATAATATTAAAGCGCAGGTTATATTTGTTCTCAAAGTTACGGTAAACTTCTGACATAATCTTAAACACCTTGATCTCTCTTATCTTATGCTCCACCTTCATACGTATGGAGGATAGCTTTCTGTTATGTTCTTTCTGCTCTTTGGTTAATGGCCGCTTACGGCTCTTTTTGTAGGGAATCATGACATTGCTCTGTAGTTTTTGCCAGCCTTGATAGCCCGTTAGACTTGTAGTGTAAATTAATAGCTAATATAAACCTTAGTCTTAGTCTTTAAATAACAACACTATAATAATAGATATAATATAAATCAATTGTTATAATTATAAGTTGTCCACATGAGCAAAGCTTGGAAGATACTCATAAGTTAGACTTTTGAATGGATAGATAATTTTTGAAATAAATAAAACTAACACACTACAAGGGGGCACTTTAACTTGATAGCGAGGCTTTGAAGCCTATATTGTGATACAATCCCCCTTGTGTTAGTTACAGGTTAAAATTCATATAGAAATTGAGGCCTTAAAGCTTATTATCACGGGTTTGAATAATAACATGCATTGTGTTAGCTAATACATGTTAAACCATTTAATACTAGTAAATTATATGCAATATACCCACATTCTTGGCATAGATATATCTAAAAAAACGATTGATGTAGCATTGAGCCAAAATAAAGCCAACGATTCTATTGTATCCCATAAGTTTACTAATAACTTAAAAGGTTATCAAGCTTTGATAGCTTGGCTTAAAAAACATAAGGCTCCAATTGAACAAATCCTTGTATGCCTAGAAAACACCGGAATCTACCATCGGTCTTTGGTAAGTTTTCTTCAAAGCCACCAAGCTTTCATATGGGTAGAAAACGCTACTTCCATTAAATGGAGCAATGGAGTACAAAGAGGTAAAAGTGATCAAATAGATGCTCAAAGAATTTGTTTTTACGCTTTTAGGAATCAAGATAAAGCTCGCCAATTCTCAACTAAAGATGAGTCTTTGCAACAAATAGATGATTTATCTGCTCTTAGAGAACGTTTAATCCAAGCTAGAGTAGCCTTGCTAGCACCTATTAAAGAACTTAGAGAGACTGGGTTGAAAAAAAATGCAACTATGTTAGAAGAATCCTCTAAACAAACTTTAGCTAGCCTGGAGAAAGAAATAAGAGCAATAGAGGATAAGATAAAACAGATTATTCAGCAACAAAAGGAATTAGAAAACAAGTATCAGATCATACGTTCTGTACCTGGAGTAGGCTTTGTAACAGCTATTCATCTGATGATTTATACTCATAATTTTAAGCGATTTGATAATGCTAAACAATTAGCTTGTTATGCTGGAGTAGCTCCTTTCGAATATAGTTCAGGAAGTAGCATTAGAGGAAGAACTAAAGTACATCCGATGGCCAATAAAACTTTAAAAACTTCCTTACACATGTGTGCCTTAAGTTCAATTAGAAATAATGTTGAAATGAAGGAGTATTATGAGAAAAAAGTAAAACAAGGAAAAAATAAGATGAGTGTTATTAATGCTATAAGAAATAAAATACTACTTAAGGTGTTTGCTTGTGTTAGAGATGGAAAAATGCATGAGTATAAACAAGTAGCTTAAGGAGGTTATGGATAAAAGTAAACTGATAATTTTTTAAAGGTTGCTTTTATCATAGAAATCACTATCTGCTAGCTTTAAGCTTTCTTTAGGTAAGAGTTTTTCTCCTTTACGGATTTTAAAGTCATGCACTTTTCCTTTATGAGATTTGGATACAGAGAGTATTTTTCCATCTTCTCCCATCACTATCTCTGTTTTTATAGTATGTCTCTTTTTCTTGCCTGAATATGATTTCTTTTGCTTTTTACTAGGTCTTTGCGTAGGCTGTTCACTCACATCTGCTAATATGCGCAATACCTTTTCTGAGGTTAAGCTGCGATCTTTTTTAATGCTAATCTTCTTAGCTAGTAATGGCTCCATTTTTCTTAACAAGCGGCATATGTTAGAGTTGTGTAAGTTAAACAAATAGCCTAAAAACACATGGCTAATATAAGTGCGATAATACATGAGTACACAGAGCAATTTATCTTCCAAGGTAGGTAAATGACTCATCCTACCATGGCGCAGCTTACTCGATTCTAGCTCTTCAAAGAGAGGCCTTACTTTTAAAACTAATTTATCAAATGTTTCTAGCCTCAATCCAGTTATTCTTCTAAAATTGTATGGGTACTTGCTTATTCTGGTGTAGGTTAAATGCATACTTATTCCTTTTAGTATATAACAAGGATTACATTTTAACCTTTTCTACTCTCTTTATCAACCTCTTTCGCAGCAGGTCTATTGAACTATACTATAAGGTACCTTTTACTTAAATAGAACAGCAAACATACTTATTATTCAATTTTACGGAAAGATTTTATTGTCGTGGAATAATTATACACGTATACCCTATACATTTTAACTGAATATATATAAAATACATATTCAGTTAACCAGCCAACTGATAAATCTGTACTTTATTTTATGTTTGATATATAGGATTTATGGTAGGTAGTTACTTACTTACATTTACATGCTTATATAAGGCCGTTTTTGTTCTAAAAACAATGTCTTTTAGTATATACGTAAAAGTGTACAAATAATTTAAGATAATAATTACAATAATAAATGTATTAAAGGCACTATACATATACATAGTGAGTATAGTGCCCTTAGATAGAGATTGTTGAAAGAGTAGATTAACTCTAATACAATAATATATGCTAAATCATTGATGTAATGTTTGTTTTTCCAAACTAATATTCTGCAGAGGAAATACTCTCTATAACAGACTCATTTAGGCTAAAGAAATTAAAATGGCAGATCATCTGCTGCTTCGTCTTCTACAATGCTAAAACTTTCTCTTTCTTTTATATCTGATACCTCACTCTCCTTACTTCCTAACAAAACTAAATTCTGCCCCACCACCTCTGTAATATATTTAGCCTGTCCGTCTTTATCAGTATAAGATCTATTTGTTAGCTTACCCTCTATATAGACTTGTTTGCCCTTGGTCAAATATTTCTCTGCAATTTCAGCTAAAGGTGACCAAAGCACTACATTATGCCACTCTGTACTAGTTACTTTTTCACCCTCTTTGTTTTTGTAAAACTCGTTCGTAGCTAGTGTAAAAGAAACTCTTGCCCTACCATTCTCTAAATGCCTTATTTCAGGATCTTTACCTAAATTACCTAATAAAATAACTCGATTAACGCCTGACATACTTTAATTTTTTAGTTAAAGGTTAGAAATAAAAAATTGATAAGATAGGTTTTAAATATATAAATATTCTTCTAAAAAATTGCAGATTAGTTTAGGTTTCGGTAGGAATTTAGTGGCTTCTATGGAAAAGGTATCAGTAAGGCTATCTTCCAATAGAATTTTGGCATCTGCCAAAAAGGCTTTTGTAACAATGATTTTAAAAAATGATGCATAAAGTACCCTATGAGTAAGTATATGCTTATAAACTGTAGGAACCTTTTCGATATAGAGTTGGTGTTTTTTTATCAATTGTACTAGTTCATCTTCTAATTGATCAAACTCTTTACGTTCGCTTTCTTCTACTAAGTAAAAATCATATAAGCCTGTCCAAATGTCTCCTGGCTTTCTACTTTTCATAAATAATTGGTCATCATCTAGTTGGATGCATAGATAATGAAAAAAACGTTGTTTAATCTTTACTTTGGCTTCTTTAACAGGTAATAGATGCTGTTTATTGGCAAGAAATGCTGAGCAATCCATCTTAAATATACAAGTATTACATAGGGGCTTTAAAGGAGTACACTGTATGGCTCCAAATTCCATGATGGCTTGATTATATATATCTGGCGCAGTTTTAGAAATTAGTGTTTGGGCTAGTTGGTTGAAAATATGTTTGCCTTTAGTACTATTGATGGCTGTTTCTATGTCAAATATTCTTGCTAAAACTCGATATACATTACCATCTATTACCGGAATAGGCTCTTTAAAAGCAATAGAAGCAATGGCTGCAGCTGTATAAACACCTATACCTGGTAAAGATAATAATGCTTTGTAGTTGTTAGGAAATTTACCCTGAAATTGTGTTACTATTGTACGTGCGCAGGCATGTAAATTTCTAGCTCTTGTATAATACCCTAATCCCTGCCATACCCTTAATATGGCTGTTTCACTAGCTGATGCTAGATCGTGTATAGTAGGATAGTTCTCAATAAAACGTTGATAATACGGAAGTCCTTGTGCCACCCTGGTCTGCTGTAAAATAATTTCCGAAAGCCAGATTTTGTAAGGATCTTTTGTTTCACGCCAAGGTAAAGCTCGATGATGGTGTTGGTACCATTCGATAAGCTTTATGGCAAAGTAATTAGTAAGTAGATCTACATTAGGACTTTGTAAACCTGATAAAAATGTTTTCAAACGATATAATGATAATTTTTATTTTAGATAATCTCCTTATTGTATTGTTTAGCAACCATACTTTTGTTTATTTTTGCCAAAATTGTATAGTTATCTACAATAAAGTTTTACGACCTTCAATAATTTTAAATATAAGGATATTAAGATGAACAAAGCAGAAGTTGTTACTGAAATTGCTACAAAAACTGGAATCAATAAATCAGATGTACAAGTTGTAGTTGAATCATTTTTTCAAGTTGTCCAGCAAGCCATGGTAGATGGTAAATCTGTACATTTTAAGGGATTCGGTAAGTTTTTTAATAAGAAACGCTCTAAAAAAATAGCAAGAAATTTAACCGATAATACGGCGATGGTGATTGATGAGCATTATGTGCCCACATTAAAAATTTCTAAAGATTTTGTGAATAAAGTTAAAGGCGTTGTTAAGGCTTAGGATAGAGTAATAGGATTTCAAAGATTATTGAAATGTATTTGATAATTTTTGAATACCGGCCCTTATTAGCTGAAATAATGAAAAGATCAGGATAAAAAATAATGTATAATAAAGCAAAAAGTATTAACTTAGCACACCTATAATAAACCTATAAGATTGAAAATTTTTTAGCTAGCAGTTAGATGTGGTATATAATACACGCAATGCTACTTAGAATAGATTTTAGGGTTATGTTTATGTAGATACTAATTATACAAACTATAAAATTTTTTAGCAAATGCCCTGTGGTAGAAAAAGAAAACGACATAAAATAGCTACTCATAAACGGAAAAAAAGACTACGTTTGAATAGGCATAAGAAGAAGTAATTCTTGATGATGCATGTATAGGTTTTATTCCTATTAATCTGTGAAGTTTCTTAACTAGTTATTTATAAAAATATAAACAGTAAAAAGATTGGCTCTAGAATTAGTTATTAGTGCTGTACAAGATGGCTTTCGGATAGCTTTTCTGAAAGATGGGGCGCTTATTGAGTATCAAACCGAGGAGAAAGATACTAAATTTACTGTTGGTGATATTTACTTAGGAACTGTTAAGAAACTAGCCCATAACCTCAATGCTAGCTTTGTAGATATAGGTTACAAAAAAGTTGCGTTTCTTCACTATTCCGATTTAGGACCTCAATTTTACTCTATTTCAAAATTTACACAACTGGCCATCAATGGGCAAGTTAAAGACTATAAACTCAATGACTTTACCTTAGAGCCACCTATAGATAAGTTGGGGAAAGTTTCAGATGTAATCCATAAGAATCAGCCTATTCTTGTACAGATTGCTAAAGAACCTATTTCTAATAAAGGTCCTCGTCTGTCTGCAGAATTAGCCTTAGCAGGCAGATACATGATTCTCGTTCCTGTTAATCAAACAGTTAATGTTTCTAAAAGAATTACGAACAGTGAGGAACGGCAAAGGTTATTAAGGCTTGTTTCTTCTATAAAACCTGCAAATTTTGGACTTATTATTAGGACTGCAGCAGAAGGAAAAGAAGTAGCCAAGCTAGTACAAGATCTAAAAGAACTTTTAGAAAAGTGGGAGGCTGGTATAAAAGCACTTAGTCATGCTGTTCCTAGAGATAAGGTCATAGGAGAGATCAATAGAGCCTCTTCTATTTTAAGGGATATGCTCAGTGAAAAATTTGATAATATCCTGATAGATGATCCTACGGCTTATAGTGAGTTAAAGCAATACATTAAGACAATTGCTCCAGAAAAAGAAAAAATAGTTAAGCAGTATCAAGGAAAGGTAAAATTATTCGAGCATCTTGGTATAGAGAAACAGTTAAAGCTACTTTTTGGACAAACAGTAAGCATTGAAGGAGGGGGGTATTTAATTATTGAGCATACAGAGGCAATGCATGTTATCGATGTCAATAGTGGAAATAGTGCGATAGAAAAGGATCATGAAGAAATGGCATTGAGTATCAATTTAGCGGCTGCTAAAGAGATAGCTCGCCAATTGCGATTAAGGGATATGGGAGGGATTATTGTGATTGACTTTATTGATATTAGGGATCCAGAGAACAAACGTAAAATCTATCAAGCTATGAAGGAGTACATGAGCGAAGACCGCTCTAAAGTTACAGTACTTCCTCTTTCTAAATTCGGCTTGATGCAAATAACTCGCCAGAGAGTAAGGCCTGTTACCAACCTAATTACACAAGAACAGTGTCCTACATGTGATGGAACTGGTAAAATATCTCCTTCTATTTTAATAGCTGACCAAATTGAGAAAAGCATACAGCTTCTACTTACCACTCAAAATGAGGAGAGTATAACTCTCTTTGTACATCCTTACCTATATGCCTATTTTACAGCTGGCTTTTTCTCTAGGCGATTGAAATGGTTACTTAAATATAAAAAGTGGATTAACTTGGCTGAAGATTCTTCGCTAGGCATTACAGAATATAAGTTTATTAATAAGCAAAATGAAGAAATAGAACTTTCTTAAAGCAAGACCGTTAGTTACAAATAATCTATGGATGATAACGGGAAATATTAATATGCGATCTGTCTTTAAAATTGGGCAGCGTAACTTTGGTTAGAACTGCTTGTTGGTCCAATATTTAGTAAGCTATATAGAATTTTTTATTACTATCATTTAATTTGGTAGAAATTTATTTTTCTTGTAATATTTGTAAACTCAAATACTTAATGGGAATCGACATAAGGTTTATTGGTTATTAACAAATGGTTATCCGATAAATTTTTGGTGCTATAATTTGCTCAGCTGATTAAGCTTTTAAATACTACTGGCGAGCTAATGAAAGAAACTGAGCAGAGTTTTTAAAGTTATAAACTATACATGCTATGAAATTTTCAATATCATCTTCTACCTTATATAAACATCTAGTGGCTTTGTATGGAGCAGTGGTCAGTAACCCGCTTATACCTATTTTAGAAAACTTCTTATTTGAGATTACCAATGGTAAACTAAAAATTACCGCTTCTGACTTACAAACCTCTATTATTACAGAGCTAGAGCTAGACGTAAAAGGTGAGACTTCTGTTGCTGTACCTGCTCGCATTTTATTAGACACTCTTAAAAATTTACCTGAACAGCCTATTAGCTTTTATATAGATGAAAGTGTATATAGCATATCTATTAAATCGGATACCGGGCAATATAACCTGGCTGGTGAAAATGCTACTGATTTTCCACAGATACCTGAAGTAGCTGCAAAAACTTCTATTCAATTACCTGCCGATATATTAAAAAGAGCTATTCAGCAAACTATTATTGCTACAAGCCACGATGAACTTAAACCAGCTATCAATGGCATGTATATGAATTTCAAAGAAGATGCATTTACCTTTGTGGCTACTGATATACATCGCTTAATTCGATATACAAGAAATAATATAACTGCTGCAGAACAAGCTCCTTTTATTCTGCCTCGTAAAACTTTAATGTTACTGAACGGATTACTCCCTACCGATAAACAAGAGGTTGAAATAAGTTTTGGTAGCAATAATGTTCATTTTAAAATAGCTAATGTTAGAATGGTATCTAGGTTAATTGATGAAAGGTATCCGGATTATGAAAATGTAATTCCTAAAAATAACCCTCATAAATTACGTATTAATCGGATGGCATTATTAACATCTTTAAAACGTATTATTATATATACCAATAAAATTACACATCAAGTAAAGTTTACGCTAGGAGAGCAAAATTTAGAAATCTTAGCTGAAGACTTTAATTTTGACAATAAAGCTAAAGAGCAATTGAGTTGTGAATATGTAGGAGATGCTAGTTTAGAAATTGGCTTCAATGCCAAATCTTTGATTGAGATGCTCAACAACCTCCAAGCTGATGAAGTAAACTTCCATTTTTCACAACCCAACAAAGCAGCAGTCATCATTCCTAATGACCAAGAAGAGGGAGAAGATATTTTACTTTTGATTATGCCTATTACATTGCACTAACCTATAAGAAGGAAGAAGTATACCAGCCAATTTGCATACTTTATAAAGTATACAAAAGCTTAATACAAATCTTTTGTGAATTGGTTGGTACTCGCAGTATGTGTGTTAGGGCTTAAATATCTATGATATAAATTTTAATTTACTCGCCTGCATTGGTTTTCTACTATAATGCGTTACTGTTCCCATTATATAGATAAGCGCTTATCCTAATTGGCAATAATCCTAAAAGTCTTCAAAAAATCGTATATTGCATGCTAGTTAAATAAGGATGTATGAGTATTATTAAAAGCGTATATGCACGCCAAATTCTTGATTCTAGAGGTAATCCAACTATTGAAGTAGATGTTTGTACCGAGCAAGGGTTTGTAGGAAGGGCTGCTGTACCTTCAGGAGCTTCTACAGGCCTGCACGAAGCTATGGAACTACGCGATAAAGATAGTGCTGTTTATTTAGGAAAAGGGGTGCAAAAAGCAATCAAACATGTGAAGGAGATAATAGCACCTGTGCTAATAGGCAGATCTGTTTTTAATCAACAAGCCATAGATACTTTGCTTATAGAGCTCGATGGCACTCTTAATAAAGCTCGTTTGGGAGCCAATGCTATATTAGGTACTTCTATAGCTGTAGCTAAAGCAGCTGCTATGTCACTAAATATCCCTTTATATCAATATATAGGTGGCCTCAATGCATATATTTTGCCTACACCTATGATCAACATATTTAACGGTGGAGCCCATGCAGATAACAATGTGGATATCCAAGAATTTATGGTTATGCCTATCAAGGCCAACTCCTTTGCAGAGGCTTTGCGTATGGGAGTAGAAGTGTTTCATCAGCTAGGCCGCATCTTAAAAGAGAAAGGGCTCTCTACAAATGTTGGTGATGAAGGTGGGTATGCATCGAATCTTCCTTCTAATGAGGCAGCTATGGAATTTATTCTACAAGCCATTGAAAAAGCAGGCTATCAACCTGGAGAAGATATAAGTATAGCCTTAGATGCTGCAAGTACTGAATTTTACCAAGCGGAAAAAGAAGTTTATCACTTTAAAAAGTCGACTGGTATAAAACTTACTTCAACGGAATTAGTAGATTTTTGGAAAAATTGGGTGCAAAAATATCCTATTATATCTATCGAAGATGGTATGGCAGAAGACGATTGGGAGGGCTGGCATCAACTGACTCAAGCTATTGGATCAAAAGTACAATTAGTAGGAGACGACTTATTTGTAACCAATACCAAGCGGCTTGCTAAAGGAATAGAGCAAAATATTGCTAATGCAGTACTTATTAAAATGAACCAAGTTGGTACCTTGAGTGAAACCTTAGACACTGTGAATTTAGCAAAGAAGCATGGTTACCAAAATATTATTTCTCATCGATCAGGCGAGACAGAAGATAGTACAATAGCTGATTTAGCAGTAGCCTTGAATGCTGGCCAGATAAAAACAGGGTCAGTTTCAAGAACAGACAGAACAGCTAAATACAACCAGCTGCTAAGAATAGAGGAGACATTAGGGGAACATGCTCGCTTTGCTGGGCACCCATTTAAAAAATAAATTATTAATATACTTTGGACTAGTTCTATTTACATGTGGAGACGTTTATCTAAATTTACTACAAATCCTTATTATCTCTTGACCGGTATCTTCTTGACATGGATATTGTTTTTTGATTCAGAAGATCTTATTACACAATATCGCTTGTCACAAAAGTTAAAAAAACTTAAGGAGGAAAAGTGTTATTATGTAGAGCAAATAGAAATTGTAAGAAAGGATAGGGAAGAGTTAATGTCTAATGAAGGGCTGCTTGAGAAATTTGCACGAGAAAAATATTTGATGAAAAAACCTACCGAAGATTTATACATTATAGAAGAATAACTTTGTCTGTTTATTTCTTTGCCAAAAATTAATTAAGAAAACAGTAAGTAATATTATATAAGTAGCCCAATACATGCGTATTAATCTTGAGCAAGGCATTAACCGTTGTCAGCTGGTATATGATACTTATCGTAATGATTGGGTAAGCTTACAGCACGTACTTGGATTTGTTGCTGAACAAGGCTTTACACAAAAAAAGTCCTTAATATTAACAGATCTGAATACTTCAGAGATAGACATAGATAAACTATATAGTGAGCTAGCACAATTACTTCAGACTCAACAAATCTATCAGCTTATTGGCGTAGGAACAAAGATGCTAACTTATGCACACAAATTCCTCTTACCTGAAACCCATTTTTTTGAAAATCTAACAAGTATGCTTGCTAGCGGGTTGCTAGACAAGCAGTATGGAAGTGTAGTGATAGTAAAAGGTGCTACTATCCGTGCGGTGGACAGCGTAGTAGCTAGATTGCAGAAGAAATGTTATGATACAGTATTGGAAATAGATATAGGGGCTATTCAGCATAACCTGAATTTTTTTCGTAGCAAACTTGCTGCCCCTACACAAGTTATAGCTATGGTTAAAGCCTCTGCTTATGGCAGTGGAAGTTATGGCATAGCACATCTATTACAGCAGTCTCGGGTAGATTATTTAGCAGTAGCCTATGCAGATGAAGGGGTTACCTTACGGGAAAATGGTATATACTTGCCCATTATGGTTATGAATCCTTCGCCTGTCAGTTTTACTAAGTTATTAGCGCATAGATTGGAACCAGTTATCTATAGTTTACGACTCTTGCATGATTGGCTGAATTTTTTAAGCACAACTCATACACAACTTGGGTTCCATATTAAATTAGATACAGGCATGCATCGGTTAGGATTTATGGAGCAAGAGATTGATAAGCTTACTCAGGCTTTACAAAATCAATCTTCTTTGTCTATAAAAAGTGTTTGTAGCCACCTAGCTGCACCTGGCACTCAGCGTCATAATGCGTATACACATGCACAAGCCAAGCTATTCCAACAGATGGTTCAACGCATAGAGGGTAAACTAGGAATAATGTTACCTAAGCATCTGTTAAATACTGCAGGGACACAGTTATTCCCAGAATATCAATTTGATATGGTACGCTTAGGTATAGGGTTATATGGATTCACTAAAGGGATACAACAATATTTAAAAGTCGCCAGTACACTAAAAACCATTATCTCACAAATCAAAGAAATACCAATAGGAGCTACTATTGGATATGAGCGAAAAGGTTTAGCTCAGCGGCCTACTAAGATTGCTACTTTGGCAATAGGGTATGCCGATGGATTTAGACGTTCGTTAAGTAACGGACATGGTAAAGTATGGATTAACGGGAAATTAGCACCTGTTATTGGTAATGTATGTATGGATATGGCCATGGTAGATATAACAGGTATAGAAGCTAATGAAGGGGAAGAGGCCATTATTTTTGGTAAAGAATTGCCTATAACGCACGTAGCCTCAGCAATGGATACAATTGTCTATGAAGTATTAACTAATGTAGATGAGCGTGTTAGAAAGGTATATTATAAAGAGTTTGCTTGCCCTGCTGATTTCCAATAAAGAGTAAGTTTTATAGTAAAATTCAATATATGTATATTTAAAGCGCATTTTTGCTGCAGAATCCGTATAGCGATCGGCTATAAATATATACTTTTGACATTATAAAACTTATTTGATAAAATATGCTACGAACACATACGTGTGGAGAACTTCGCCTACAACATATAGGCATATCAGTAACCTTATGCGGTTGGGTACAAAAAATTAGAAATAAAGGTTCGCTTGTTTGGATAGATTTGCGCGACCGATATGGAATTACACAACTTATTTTAGAAGAGCATATAACAGCACCAGAAATCTTAAGCCAAGTGCAGCATATTGGTAGAGAGTATGTTATCCAAGCAACAGGAAGTGTAATTGAGCGGAGTGCTAAAAATCCCTCTATGCCTACAGGAGATATTGAAATAGAAGTCAAGTCGCTTACTATTCTTAATACAGCCAAAACCCCTCCTTTTTTAATTGAAGAGCAAACAGATGGTGGTGAAGAATTACGTATGCAGTATCGGTATTTAGATCTCCGCAGACCACCTTTACAAAAGAACCTCTTGTTACGTCAGCTCGTTGCACAACATGCTCGTGCTTATTTAGAACAACATCATTTTGTAGATGTAGAAACACCGTTATTAATTAAATCAACGCCAGGAGGAGCACGAGACTTTGTAGTACCATCTCGTATTCATCCTCAACAGTTTTATGCCTTACCCCAGTCTCCTCAGATTTTTAAACAGCTGTTAATGGTAGCAGGTTTAGACCGTTACTATCAGATTGCTAAGTGCTTTAGAGATGAGGATTTTAGGGCTGATAGACAACCTGAGTTTACGCAAATTGATTGTGAACTTTCGTTTGTAACACAAGCGGATATATTGCATATTTTTGAAAACTTTACCAAGTATATTTTTGAAGCTACTATACAGGTGCGCTTAGATAAATTTCCTTGCATAACCTATGCAGAGGCCATGCAAAAATATGGGACAGACAAGCCTGACATACGCTTTGGAATGCGGTTAATAGAATTAACTGAGCTAGTCAAGAATAGTGAGTTTCCTTTATTCAAGCAGGCTAAGCTAATAGCAGGTATTTGTGTAAAAGGCTGTGCAGATTACACTAGGAAGCAGCTAGATGATCTTACAGAATATATAAAGAAACTGAACCTTGTTACAAGTGGGTTGGTGTATGTAAAATATCTAGCTGATGGCAGCTTTAACTCGCCAGTAAGTAAATTCTATGATGTTGAACAACTAACATTATGGGCTAAGCAAATGCATGCAGTTCCAGGCGACTTATTACTTATTTTGGCTGGAGAAATAGAGGCTACTCAAATTGCATTAGGTTCACTGCGTCTAAAACTGCGGGATGAACTTCATTTAGTTTCTAAAGATAAATTTGCTCCTTTGTGGGTGGTAGACTTCCCACTTTTAGAATGGAATGAAGAGTCTCAGCGTTATGTATCTAGGCACCATCCGTTTACTTCTCCCAAACAGGAAGATATTGAGCTATTATCAACCAAGCCTGAAACAGTACGTGCCAATGCATATGATTTAGTTATTAACGGTATGGAAATAGGAGGTGGATCTATCCGTATTCATGATCGTGCATTACAAGAGCAAATATTTAACGTGCTAGGGTTTAGTGAAGAAGAGGCTAGGCAACAATTTGGGTTTTTAACGGATGCCTTTGAATATGGTGCGCCTCCTCATGGTGGTATTGCATTTGGTTTTGACCGTTTATGTGCAATTATAGGAAGAGAAGATTCTATTCGTCCTTTTATTGCTTTTCCTAAAAATAACGCAGGCCGTGATGTAATGATGAAAGCACCATCTACTATTACAGAACAGCAAATCAGTGAATTAGGTATAATTTTAAGTAAATAGAATTTCTATAGAATTAAATTGCTATCTCTAAATAAATTCTTCTGCATTACTTGAGTTTAGAGAATTGATGATAGAAACCTAATTGATGAGTAAGTAATAAATAACATTTGGTTTATTAAAAAATGAGTATGCAAAAAGAATATAAAGTAGTACCAGGACTAATAACTATATGGTTGGTTGTAATCTTCTTATTGCAAAGCTGTAAGGTTCATGGTCCTGGTAATGTAGATGGCAACCCTCCTTTACATACAGCTGTCAAGGAAGGCCGTATAGAGGTAGTGAGCTTGTTATTAGATAAAGAAGAAGTAGATATAAATGCTAGTGACAGTATAGATCGTTCTCCTTTACACTGTGCTGCCGAGCAAGGTCATATAGAAGTGATAAAATTGTTACTGGATAAAGGAGCAGATATTAATGCTAGAAATAAGATGGGTAGTTCTGCATTGCATTGTGCTGCTGAAAAAGGTCATATAGAAGTGATAAAATTGTTACTGGATAAAGGAGTAGATATTAATGCTAGAAACAAGATGGGGAATTCTGCATTGCATTGTGCTGCTTTTTGTGGAAAGTTAGAAGTAGCACAATTGTTAATAGAGCAGAAAGCTGATATACATATTGGAAATGAGGAGGGAGAAACAGCTTTATACTGGGCTGTTGAGGGAGGCTGTATCACTATAGTAAACTTATTATTAGATCAAGGAGCCGATGTCAAGGTAGTTAGTGACCATGGTATTTCTTTGTTACATTTATCTATTTCAAGAGATTATATAGAAATATCAAAACTGTTAATAGATCAAGGTGTAGACATTAATGTTAGGGATGATAAAGGCTATACTCCTTTGCATTGGGTTGTTGAAAAAGAACAAACAGAATTAGTACATCTATTAATTAGCAAGAAAGCCAATATTCATGTAAAGTGTAAAGCTGGTACTACGGCCTTATGTATAGCTGCTTTAAAAGGTAACTTAGAAATATCAAAGCTGCTGATAGATGCAGGGGCAGGAATAGATGCTATTACTGATAATGGAGACACTCTGTTGCACTTTGCTGTAGTAGGGGAAATTTAGAAATAATAAAGTTATTAATAGCTTGTAAAGCTAATGTTCAGAATACATGTAATGGAACATTTTTGCATTTTACCCTAGAAGAAGGTAGCATAGAATTAGCAGAATTATTGTTAGATCATGGCGCTAATGTTAACGCTAAAGATAACAGTGGCAGAACTCCTTAACTAGTAGTAGAACCATCCAAGTCAATACCTGCGGCCACAAAGGTGGTAAAAAGAGAACAAAGATTAGATACTATTACCTCAGACGTTGAAAATGTAAGCGAAGCAGCATATCTTAAGCGCCAGGAAGTACTTACCAAACTTAAGGAGGGAAAACTAAAAAGACATCAGAAAGCAGAAAAAGATTGAATTGGGCAAGCATTATCTGAGACTTCTTTCATGAAAAAAGAAGAAGCGCAATCAACTTCTCAAGTGCTAGAGATAATAGAACTGCCACATGCTCTATCTGATTCTGAAAGTACTCTTCCGGTACAGTTTGTTTTGCCTCAAAGGGCCTTTAATACAGCTTCACAGATCTTTAATAATGATTGGGAAATTAACCCGAGTCGATATTGAAAATTTTTTTAATGAACTAGAACAAACTATTAACATAGCAACCAAATCCTCTCATCATATCATTAATATTCATTCTGGAATTACTTTGGTTAATCAACATGGCCAGATTATCGGTATGATCGCTAATATATCAGCTAATGCAGGTGGCAATCTCAGCTTACCGAATTGAAGTAAGGAGCTTCTTTATTATATGAGAGCACAAATAAGAAGAATAGAGCCGCTGCGAAACAGAAAATTGATAAAACTATTGGATTTTTGAGAGATAAATTTACTATCTACAAAAAATCAACCTACCTTTTTTATACTTTAAATGCCTATTTTTATTTTTTGTGTTCTCTAAATTGTGAAAAATACTCCTCTGTTTTTTTATAACAGTTGTTTCGCAGCAGGTCTAATATTAGAACTTATAGGGATTAATAAATAGAACTGTTTTAAGAGCAATAGAGATAGTTATCTCCAATTTGTCGCTCGCCAAAATACCTAAGAAGAGTCACAAATAATTTTTCCGGATAAGCCTGCTGCTAATAAAAAAGGTAGAAGGAGAAATAGAGAAGAAAAAGCTACTTCCTAAAGTAGGGAGGAGGGTTGCTTATACGGGCAAGTATTGCTAAATATTGATTTTGCTAATATTATAGCCTTTTGAGCTAGCGACCAATATATGTCTCTGGCCTTGGGTAATAGTTAATGGTAAAAAACAAATAAAAGATTATAGGACAATTATTACCTAAATGTGATAGGACGACAGAGAAAAATATAGAGAGAATATATCATCCAATTATATAATTTTTATACAATAGTTAGAAGTAAAATACCATAGAGGTAACCATGGATAAAATTTATTTTATATGCTGGCCCAGCCTACAAAAAATTGTCTTAATAGTATAGTTTTTATGAGGCCCTGATACTCTATAAATTAATTCAAAATTATCATTATTAATGAATTTATAGTGAGCATCATAAGTATCTAGATTACATCTATGAGTGCCATATGCATGTAACGGCCAAGTCCTTTTTTTACATGTATTTGGCAAATATAAAGTATGTAATAGTTGCCCCTCTTGTTTACTTATTATATCCCAAAAATAAACGTGAATTGTTTTCTCTTTGTAGCAATATGCATATTCTCTATAAACACGAGATTGGTTACCTGTTAATAATTGTAGAATTCCTTCTTCTTTGTAGTAATAGCAATACGGTTTGTTATTATTCTGAATTTTTTTGAAAAATGCTATCCCTTCCATATTGCCATAACCTTCTAAAGCTCTTTCCATTCTCCATGAACCTTCTAGGTTGCTAAACACTTGCCATAGAGTTATGTTTTTAATTTCTATTTCTTCTCCTTTATCTATATCACCCATTTTCTTGTGGTTGGCAGTTTTTAACTCTTGAATTCAGATTTATAAGTAGCCATAAGTAAAAATAGATGTTTTAAAAATAGAAAATGTATATGTCTTCTTTATGTTATGATATTAAACATGCTAAATTGAATTTTATTATTACTTACTAACATATCCAGCTCCTCTTATTGTTGGATATAAATAAAACTTATTTCATACCAATAAAAAATTATGTCTATCTTAATCAAGAGTTTAATAATTTTTATATGCACTACGCCCTGGGATGTGCCTGTAAAAATATTTCCTTTAATTTTTCCATAGAATTATGGGTATATACTTGGGTGGCTGCTAAGCTAGTATGGCCTAAAAGCTCTTTGATAGCTTGTAAATCTGCTCCGCGGTTCAGTAAGTGTGTAGCAAAAGTATGACGTAATATATGTGGGCTATGTCTATCTGCTTGTGTATAACTTGCTAAATAGCTTTTTACCAACTTATAAATCAGCATAGGATAACAGGGTTTATTGTTGGTCGTTACGAAAAAGTGAGCAGGAGCATTAGCTATTATTGTATTTCTCTGTTGCAAGTAACCTTCAATAATAGGCAAAATATGTTTAGGAAGTGGTAAAATTCTTTCCTTATTACGTTTACCTAGAACGCGTATAGTCCTATCATAAAAATTGATGTCCCTATCTTGTAAATTTATTAATTCCTGCAACCTTATACCTGTACTGTATAAAAGTTCTAATATCAACCTAGCGCGCCATCCCTCAAAATCATCAGTAAATGGATGCTCATCTAGCAAATGCAACAGCTCCTGTTCTCTTAAAAAGATAGGTAATCCTTTTTTTACTTTAAGGCCTGTAAGTTGTGTGGTTATATCAGAAGGTATATACTCCTTTTTATATAAGAAACCATAAAATGCTTTTAGAGAAGCGATCTTCCTATTAATAGAACGATTATTTAAACCTTGCTTAGCTAATTCCATTATCCACGAACGTAACAGTTTAGAAGTAGCATGGCTAAGCTCTGCAATTTGGAAGTTTGTTTGAAGATAAGAGAATAGTTGGTTTAAATCTGTTTGGTAAGCACAGATAGTGTGGCTGCTTAAACGTTTCTCGTAAGTAAGAAAATTGATAAAGTTTTCAAGCATATAAATGATAGGCAAAGTTTATTATTAAGGAATAATAATAATACAGAATGTAAATGAATATACATTTAAAAATTGTATGTTTCACTACACTTTCCCTATATTATAAAGGTATAAAGTGTACCTACAAAGGCATTAACCGTACTTATTGAGACTAAGAAAAAATAAACTCTACAATAGTGAGATTATATGTAAGCATAACCTCACTATTGTAAGTATATAAATGTAAGAAGGGGATGTGTCTTAATTATCCGTTTGCTTGTTGCTGTAAATGTTGCTTATAAATAGCTTTTAGCTTCTCCTCTCTACGTTTAATAGAAGGTTTTGTATAATATCTTCTGCTCTTAACTTCTTTAAGTACTTTCACCCGATCTATTTTTTTCTTAAAGCGTTTTAATGCTCTCTCTATGGGTTCATTATCTTTAACCTGTACTACAATCATAATTTGTTCTATGTGTTTTTTTATATAAGCAACAAAGGTACATTGAAATAAACGATCTTACAACCGCTTTAACGATATCTTATTTACTGTACCTTATAAAAATACTGCTTTTATCACAAATTTTATACCATATAGGGACACAAAATGTTGTAATATGCTAAGAGAGCTGTTTCTTATATATTTTTATTTTAAAATATGTTATCAAAATTTTTATTGAACCGGATCATAACCACTTTTGCCACATGGGTGGCAGCGTAAAATTCGCTTGCCAGCCAACCAAATTCCCTTTACAATACCATGCTTGTTGATTGCTTCATGTGCATATGCTGAGCAAGTTGGCTGAAACCTACAACAAGGTGTTAAATAGGGAGCCAATGCAACTTGATATACCCAAATAGGAAAAATAACAATTCTCTTTAGTAGCCACATAGTTTTAAGTATAAGATAGAACCACTAAAATAATAATGGCTAAGCTAAATTGATACCAAGCAAGGAACTCATACCTGCTATAATTAACATAATAAAACCTTCTTTCTTACCACAAAGGCTAAGATGTAGCTATCTTATAACTTGCGTTCAACCTCTTTTTGTTCAAATCCTTCAATGACATCATTAACCTTAAGGTCATTAAAATTTGTAATGCTAATACCGCACTCAAAGCCCGTTTTTACTTGCTGCATTTCTTCTTTGAAATGTTTTAAATGCTTAATAGAACCTGTATAGATTACAATACCATCCCTAATAACACGGATTGAATTATTTTTCTTGATATATCCTTCAGTAACGTAGCAACCTGCTACAGTACCTGTTCCAGTAATTTTAAATATCTCTCTTACTGAGGCACTACCTGTAATTATCTCCTCTATAGTAGGAGCTAGCATTCCTTCCATAGCATCTTTGATATCATTGATTGCATCATAGATGATGGAGTAAAGACGGATTTCGATACCTTCTTTTTCAGCCAATTTACGTACAGGTGGAGTAGGACGTACTTGGAAGCCTATTATAATAGCATCAGAAGCTGCCGCTAATAAAATATCTGATTCTACAATGGCACCTACACCTTTATGTAAGATAGTGACTTTAATTTCTTCAGTAGACAACTTAAGTAGTGAGTCTGAAAGTGCTTCTACTGAACCATCTACATCCCCTTTTAAAATTATATTAAGCTCTTTAAAGTTGCCAATAGCCAATCGTCTTCCTATCTCATCAAGTGTAATATGAGTCTTCGTTCTAAATCCTTGTTCTCTTAAAATTTGTTGCCTTTGGGTAGCAATATCTCTAGCCTCTTTTTCAGTATTCATAGCCCTAAATAAGTCACCAGCTTGAGGGGCTCCATTAAGGCCTAATATCTGCATAGGAGTAGAAGGGCCTGCTTGCTTAACAGGTTTGCCCTGATAATCAAACATAGCTTTAATCTTACCATAATAAGCCCCAGCTAGTACTACATCGCCTATACGCAAATTGCCATCTTGAACCATGATGGTGGCTAGATATCCGCGCCCTTGATCTAAAGAAGCTTCTATCACTGTGCCTCGAGCCTTCTTGTGAGAATTTGCTTTAAGTTCTAGTAACTCAGCTTCAAAAAGAATCTTTTCTAATAACTCTTTTACTCCTTCACCGCTTATAGCAGATACTCCTTGGCTTTGATATTTCCCTCCCCAATCTTCTACTAAAATGTTTAGATGCGCTAACTCTTCTTTTACCCTCTCTGGATTGGCCTGAGGTTTGTCCATCTTGTTAATAGCTATGATGATAGGTACCCCTGCTAGTTTAGCGTGGTTGATCGCTTCTTTGGTTTGCGGTCTTACACCATCATCGGCAGCTATTACAATAATAGCAATGTCTGTTAATTTAGCACCACGAGCACGCATGGCTGTAAAGGCTTCGTGTCCAGGGGTATCAAGAAATGCTATATGCTTGCCACTTTCTGTAACTACCTCATATGCACCTATATGCTGGGTAATGCCCCCTGCCTCTGTTTTGGTAATCTGTGTATTTCTGATATAGTCAAGTAAAGAAGTCTTTCCGTGATCCACGTGTCCCATAATTGTTACAATTGGGGCTCGCTCTACTAAATCTTCTGGATTGGCTTCTTCTTCCTCTTCTAATTCTTGCGTTTTTACATCTGTGAATGCTACTTGGTATCCAAATTCATCTGCAATAATTGTAATAGCTTCTGCATCTAGTCGTTGGTTAATAGATACCAGCATACCTAAATTCATGCAAGTTGATAGTAGTTGATTAATAGAAACACCCATTAAAGATGCTAGATCACTGGCAGCAATAAACTCTGTAACTTGCAGTTTTTTAGCATCTTTAGCAGCTTGTAAACGCTCTTCTGCCTGCTCTTCTGCTAGTAAGGATCTTTTCTCTCTTCTATACTTAGCTCGGCTAGCAACATTTTTACCTCCTCCTAACTTAGCTAGTGTACTTTTTATTTGATCTTGTATTTGTTTTTCTGATACGGCGGTCTTAGGAGCTTCAGGAGTCTTGTTAGTAACTTTGCCTTTTGGCTTATATCTATTAGCCTCCTCTTCTCTTTTACCTGAGCTAGGTAATCCTGTTTCAGAAGCAACTCTTTTTCTAGGCCTTTTTTTGTTCTTTTTATCTATGTCAGATGAGGCTACTTGCTGAAATTTTTTTGGCTCCTTTTTTTCGGCTAATTCTATTTTCCCTAGTACAGTAACTCCTTTAAACTCTCCTTGCTTAGAAAAGTCTATTTTTTCAGGTCCTTTAGTAATAGGTGCTTGCTCTACTTTTGCTGTATCATCTAGTTCTTGTTGAATCTCTTTATCCTGTTCCTGTACTTCTGTTTCTAACTCAGGTTTTAGCTCTTCTTGGGGGGCTTGAGGAGATTCTATTACCTCTAGTTCTTCTTTTTCTTCAGTTGGCAGTTCAGGTTGTAATATAGGGGGCTCTTCTGTTTTGTGTTCTATAATTTTGTGTTCTATAATAGTAGGTGCGTCGATAACAGGAAGGCTAATTTTTTCAATTTCTACCTGTTTTTCTTTAGGATGGACGTGTTTAATGGGTTCTTGCTGCTTAGCAATAACCTTAGGCTCTTTTTCATAACTTTGCCCAATTACTAATTCTGCTGCTTCTTCCTTGTCCATGGCAGAGTCAGCAAATTCCTCAGCTAGTATCTTGTACTGTTCTAAGGTGATTTTTGTGTTAGGCTTATTTTCTACACGAAAGCCTTTTTCTAATAAATACGCTGCTATCGTAGTGGTTGCTACATTGAGCTTACGTGCTACTTGACTTAAACGTATTGTTTTTTCTTCTACCATGGAGTGATGGGGGGTTATTCTTCAAATTCTTGTTTTAATACTCTATAAAGCTCATCAATAGTTTCTTTTTCTAGGTCTGTTCTTCGCTCTAAATCTTCTTTAGGTATTGCTAAAACACTTTTAGCACTATCAAGGCCTGTTTTTTTTAGTTCGTCGATAATCCAAGGCTCTATTTCATCAGCAAATTCTTCTAAATTTACATCTTCACCAATACTATCAACCTCTCTGTATACGTCTATTTCTCTATCCACAAGTCTACTAGCCAGTTTTATATTTTGGCCCCCTTTTCCTATTGCTAATGAGACTTGGTCTGGTTTTAGATACACAGCTACTCTATCTCCTTTCATTTGTATACTACTTATCTTCGCAGGGCTTAAAGCACGACTGATATAAAGTTCTAAATTATCAGTATAGTTAATAACATCAATATTTTCATTTTGTAATTCTCTAACAATACTGTGTATTCTAGAACCTTTGATGCCTACACAAGCGCCTACAGGATCTATTCTATCATCTAGGGATTCTACAGCGACTTTTGCTCTTTCTCCAGGCTCACGTACTACTTTTTTAATAGTTATGATACCATCAAAAATTTCTGGAACTTCACTTTCAAACAGCCTTTCTAAGAATATAGGGGAGGTCCTAGAAAGAATAACTTTAGGAGTACTTTTTTGTAGGTCTATTCGGTGTACTACAGCTCTTATATATTCACCTTTTTTAAAGATATCCTTAAATATCTGTTCTGATTTAGGCAAAAATAGCTCTTTTCTTTCTTCATCAACTAAAATGACTTCTTGAGGAAGTATTTGATGTACTTCCACAGTAATCATTTCTCCAATAAGTTGCGTATATTTCAAGTATAAAGCATCCTTTTCCAAATCTTTTACTTTTTGGATAAGTGTTTGTCTAGCAGCAGTAATAGCTCGTCTTCCAAAACTATCTACACTAATTTCTTCTGATACTTCTTCTCCAATATTAAAATCTTCTTCTATTTTCTTTGCTTCAGATAAGCTGATCTTATCATGGTCCCAAATATCCTCAGAATTATCATCTACCACTTCTCTAAAGCGCCATATTTGTAAGTCGCCTTGGTCTAGGTTGATAATAATGTCAAAATTATCATCTGTTCCAAACTTTTTATGAATCATTGCCTTGAATACTTCTTCCAAGATTCTGATTACCGTAGGCCGATCTACATTTTTAGATCTAGCAAATTCCGCAAATGTCTCAATTAGTTTTTTACTCTCCATTTTCGTTTTTATAAAAACGTATAATATATTTAGTGTTTTAAGCTTGGTATATCTGAAGCAAAAAGGGGCTTAGCCCCTCAAAAACCCTTGCAATAGCAGTCTATTCAACACCTTTATCAAGGTTTACAAAATCTAACTTAAGCTTTTGTAAACCTTTTCCTAGGCAAAGATAATATTTGTTTCTTTAATAGTTTGCCAATTATTTAATTTAAGGAAAATTTGGGAGGTTACTATTACATCTTGCATACAATATTTAGCTATGCGTGTCAAGTCATTTTCTACATAATAGAAGTAGCTTACCTCACTCCCATCCATTAGTGTTTTGCTAGAATTGACTCCAAATAAATTAGCAAGTAGGTCTAAAGAAGTAAAACTTTTTCTATCTCCAAATCTCCACATTTCCATGGTATCTAAATGAGTAACTTCCCAAGGTTTCTTTCCTGCACAGTCTAGTACAGTAGGTAAACTGATTCCATTTACTAGCATACGTCTGCATAGATAAGGAAAATCAAATTCTTTCCCATTATGTGCACAAAGTCTAATATTTTCTTGCTGATACTTTTCTTCTAATATATTTCTAAGCTGTCCTAAAAGCTCTTTTTCATTGTGGCTGCTAAGTGCTTGAACCTGTAAGGAAGGATCTCCACAAATGTCAAATGTAATATGGCCTAATCCAATAACTATTACTTTTCCGAACTCGGCATAAACACCTGCCCGTTCTGAAAAAAGGTTGCCAATTTCTTGTGTGTCTGTGGCTCCTAATAAGGTAGCTTTTTTACCCCATAGTAATTTTTGTGGTGCCGTCAAATTTTCATAATCAGCCACACAAGGTACAGTTTCTATGTCTATAAAGAGTATATTTTTTACTGTGCTTGGTACCTGCATACGTTTATTATAACTTTTATAAAATAAATATGCATGTGAAATTAAAGCTTAATTTTCAATATAAGAATAAAAAGGATATAGTGTTCTCTACTTCCTTCTTACTAAAGTGTTAGAATTTGGTTATACCCTGTATACGTGTAGGATTCTCTTATATGAAGCTTAAATTTTATCTTATGGTATTATATAGCGTTTTATAGTAATAGTATAATGTAGAGACAAAACTATTATTGTTATATAGTATAATAAATAGATGGTTTGGCGAACAGATATTAAACTTTAAATATTTACTCTTTGTAAAAGATTAACATATAATGTATATATATTGTAGCCGTCAATCTATTATCAATCACAAAATAAATACCATGATACTAAGAGTTTGCTTAATGTTTCTTCTCCTACTATCAGGAAGCTGCCAAGCATGTAAAGAAAATGAACAAAAAGCTGATGATATTCTTGACTCAGAAAATTATATACTAGCGCAATCAAGTCCACAAGAGCAGCAAGCAAACATAGACTCCTCTGCTACAAGTATTTTAATCCAGGAGAGCTATGCATTAGCTGCTGATTTAAATGGTTCTAATACATTAATGTATAAATATCAGGATTTAAAAACACAAATAGGAGTTAAGCCAGGTAAAAATTCCCATCCTACTTTTGTAAGTATAGACGGAATCAAAAAAGCTTTAAGACACAGAAAATCTTCTGGAGAGGGAGATCTAAAAAAGTTTGTAAGCTGGGCTGAGACAGGTGATTGGAAACAATTTGGTCCTAGTTACCAGCATTATGACGGGTGGATGTTTCCAATTGATAGAATTAGTAATCAAGGATTGAAGTATACAGTATTTAAAGATGACATTCAACAATTAAAAGCAGATCTAGATTGGCTTAAAGATTATCGGTTAGGTGCTATCTTATTAATACAATCGTGGGGGTGGGATATTAAAAGAAAAAAGAATTATACAAATCCAACAGCAGGTCAGAGATGGCGTAAGTGGGATGTGCGCTTAGGTAAGTTAGCTAATTCTCTTATTTTATTTGAGCAATGGGATTTATATGGAAGCTTAAAAAGTTATGTAAATTATTTAATGCAAAGTGGCGTTAAACTAGAAGGTTGGGTTTTAGGGTATTTTCCAAATAAGTAATTATCATTAGGCTTAGTAGGTTTATTTTGGATTAAATTAATGAAATGATATAAGCCTTATCTTATTTCTGAACTTATTCTTATTCATATTATTGTGGTACTAACTTAGATTAAGGAAATAGTTAAATTGTTAATGTAATTTTTTAACATTCTACTGTTAAGCTGCAACAAGTCATCTTACATCAATACCCATTTAATTTCAATTGATTAAATAAATCCAAGTATTTAGCCTTACTAACAGTTTTTGTAACTTTTATTACTAGAAATAAGTTAATAAGTATAGAGTGGTTATTTATCAATGGTACTTATATGAAGTAGCTAACTTTATTTGTTATGCTATAAACTTAGTCCCAGTTGTTGTTTATTAGTATTGATAAAGAAGATATAGCGTTGGTATATGGATTCTTTGAAATATTTTTTAGCTTTGTAGCCTAAACTAAAAGACTTTGCTATTTTGATGTCTGTTCTCTATACCTTGTATAGGATAGACGTCTCATTTCATCTTATCTTAAACAAATTACCAAAAACTTCATTTTTTATGACAATCAGCTTTAATATACTAAAACGAGATCTAACTTTATCTTTAATATTTAGCATAGGCTTTATTTTTAGCACTATTTCCTGTGGATGTAACGATGGTCCAACACAAGGCAATCATATAGGTAGGCTTACCTTTGCAGTAGCCCCTCTCCATTTATCTGAAACTAAGCCAAATACTACAGTTACCTTTCAACTAGCAGAAGCTGGAAAAAAAGTTAATTTAGAAAAATTTCAGCTAAAAGCTAGCATAATTGAACAAAAAGGGGGTAGCGGTAGTCAGCTAAAATATCATAATGCTAAAGGAGAGAAAGAAGTGGAAGAAAAGCTAAGTCGCCAACTCAATCACTTTGTAACATTAAATGATTTCGAGCATAATAATGGTACTCTGAAGGTAGACTTTAAGCTAAAGCCTAACAAGGAAGTAGATTTATTAATTTATCGGTTTGAAGCATTCGATTCTACTGGAAACCTAATAGATAGCTACGATGTAAGATATGAGCTAGATAAAACATTGCCTATTCTTAGCTTAAAAAGTTCAGCAAATTTACAAGGAAACGAAAAAGAAATAAAACTCAACATTCATAACCCTAGCAGTAAAATTGTAGGAGCTGGTACCCTCAAGTTGCGGATAACTCGTATACAAGGGGGTAAGGCTGTAATAGTAGGATCTAAACCTACTGATATTGCTAATACTTATGAAATAGAAATAGGAGAAGTACCAGCAGGTACTAAAAACCTCGCACAAAATTTAACCATAGATTCAAAGACTGATTCAAAAGCTGCTTTTGAAATCCAACTAATTTGCCAAGGGGAAATTCAAGAAAAGCCTATCTCTGTAAGTTGGCAACAAAGCAACCTACAAATTCAAGGTTTGACACCATTTGTAGGTGATAACGAAGCTAGCTTTATACTTTGCAATAATGTAGCAGCTATAGATCCTCGTGAATTTATTATAGAAATAACCAGTGACAATGCAGTAGATTTTGCTTTTATAAAACAAGATGGTAATCTACTAAAGGCAAAAAAGGCAATATTATTAGATAAATTGATTGGTTCTGTTCTCATACCGGTGAATAAAAACACAGTTCCTATTCGTTTTAAATTAGTTAACCCAAATGGAAAAGATGAGAGCCAGGTGACTATACGTATCAAACGAGCTGATGAAGAGGTCACCAGCCAAATGACAACTTGGAAAGCACAAGGAGTTAGTTTAAAAATGGAGGCTTCATCTCACACTTTCAAGGACCAGGATAAAATCAATATTACTTTAAAGAATATAGGTGACATAGTAAATACTAATAAAATAAGGTTAGTACTTAGCAATAATCAAGATGTTGCTTTTAAAATAGAGAATTTGCCAGCTAGTACTGCAATTAATACTACATTAAAAACCATTATAGGGAAGGAGCAATTAGGAGCGAAAAAGAGCCTATCCTTTTCTTTACAAAAAGATCCAATTCTTGCTCCGGATATATATAGTGCAGACCTTACTGTAGAACTGTTTGATGAAGCGAACTTTAGTTTGCATAAAATAGCACTAACCTGGGTAAACCAAACGAAAATAGGTACAGTATTAAATCCTCTTAAAAATAAGTTAAATGAACTTGTCAAAAATTATAATCAAGAGATTACTAATTCTGAAATAGCATTATCCTTGAAAGGGTTAGGAGTAAAGTCTGATTACGATGCTTGGTCTAAAAGTATAAAAGAGATAATTGGTATTGAAAAGGAGCTTAAAAGTTTACTGCAAATGATAGATTTAAGTAAGATGGATCATGAACTGCAGCAAAGTACTAAATCTGGTATCGGTTTCCTTGTTAATGAGACTCTCAAATCTGCAAACTGGAAAATCATGGGAGCTATTGAGATAGCTAAAAATGGTGTAGATCATTATGCTGGACAAGCTGAAGATGCTAGTCAGAAGTTAAATGTTGGTGATACAGACATTAACCTACGTAGCTTAGATGAAGCTTTGTACGATATGAATAAAATGCTTGGCTATGCTAATGATATAGCTGGTGCCTATGGTATAAAAGAAGGTAAAGATATTGCTCAAGAAGCTAAAGAAATAGCTGTAAATGTTGAAAAATTAGTAAAGGAAACTAAAGAACAAGCAGTTAAGAAAAAGGCGAATAAAGACGCAAAGCCTACAGGAGAAAACAACCCTGCATTAAATAACCTAAGTTGCTAGTTAAGAAAAGCTTTGTTGATTTGAAAAGCTAGCAAGAACAAGAGTATTTTGATCAGAAAGCCTTGGAAGGTAACAGCATGAATCTTCCTTAAGAAAAGGCCTTTAATGCCACTAATGCTGGTCTCTATCACTTTTCGCATGCGCTCTTTGAGATAAGCCAGAGAAGGCGTATCCTTTCGATGAGCATTAGATTTACGCTGAGAATAAAGCTTAATCCTATCATCAGCCAACATATCTTCTAGATGGTAGTTAGTATAAGCCGAGTCAGCATAAAGTGCACTACCAGCAGGCATAGAAAAGGGCAGTTGGTGCAATCCTTTTACATCCGCTTGGCTGCCAGCTACTATTGAGAATTCGACCGGAATACCACAATCAGTAGTAATAAGCTGCACTTTAATGCCATAAAAGTAACGGCGCATAGAGGCTTTGTAGCCTCTGTAAGCTTCACTTTGTAATAGTTTACATCTGCTAATACGTATGTTATCGCACACAGGCACAGGAAATGAATCCAATACAAAGTCCTTACAAGTGGCTACTTGCTTGATTAAAGTGCCTATTTCTAAAAAGAGCGAAGTTATCTCTTCTCCTATAGCATGCAAGCGGCGATTGTACCTACTTTTATCGAGCATGTTAGGGATAAGCTTAGTGGAATGCATAAACGATCGAGCTTTGTCAAGATGTCCGCCAAAGTATAAGGCTGAGATGATAGCTGTTGTGAGTACTTCTGCATCCGACAACTTCCTTTTTTTATCTTCTTGATGATGTAAATACTTGAGTAAAGTATCAATAAATGAGTATATTGCTATTGATTTTTCAATCATAATGACCTCCGATTTATTGGTTTAAGACAAAAACAAGATCGGAGGTTTTTTACTCTTTGCCTTATCTATTACTAGCAACTTAGGTTAATTACTCAAGAAATGGTTAACTATGCTAATGGTATATCATCTTTTCTAAAAGATCTATTAACCAAGCTAAAAGATGGTGAAGCCGTAAATGTTAATCAAATGGGTATCGAATATCACTATCATCCTACTGCTTTGGGGGAGCTCATAGACCATCTTGTACGTTGGCAACATACTCCAGAGCAGAAAAAACTAAACATTGATATAATACGTGCTTTATTAGATCGAGGGGCTGATATTACAATTGTTCCTGATAATGATCTACATGATGAGGGCTCAGTACTAGATTTTGTATTTCGCGAAAAGAACATAGTATTAGAACTGCTGCGAAAAAGGTTGACAAAGAAGATAAAAAGGGTTAAGATGTAATTCTTATTATATAAAAGGAATAAGTATGCATTTAACGTACACCAGGATAAGCAAACATCCCTATAACTTTAGAAGAATAACTGGCTTAAGTATAGAAACATTTGATAAATTAGTTTTAAAAGTAAGGCCTCTCTTTGAAGAGCTAGAATCGAGTAAGCTGCGCCATGGTAGGATGAGTCATTTACCTACCTTGGAAGATAAATTGCTCTGTGTACTCATGTATTATCGCACTTATATTAGCCATGTGTTTTTAGGCTATTTGTTTAACTTACACAACTCTAACATATGCCGCTTGCTCGCGAAAAATGGAGCCATTACTAGCTAAGAAGATTAGCATTAAAAAAGATCGCAGCTTAACCTCAGAAAAGGTATTGCGCATATTAGCAGATGTGAGTGAACAGCCTACGCAAAGACCTAGTAAAAAGCAAAAGAAATCATATTCAGGCAAGAAAAAGAGACATACTATAAAAACAGAGATAGTGATGGGAGAAGATGGAAAAATACTCTCTGTATCCAAATCTCATAAAGGAAAAGTGCATGACTTTAAAATCCGTAAAGGAGAAAAACTCTTACCTAAAGAAAGCTTAAAGCTAGCAGATAGTGGTTATCAAGGCTGGCAAAAGATACAGAGCAATGTCATGATACCCTACAAAAAGAGCCGTAAGCGGCCATTAACCAAGGAGCAGAAAGAACATAACAGAAAGCTATCCTCCATACGTATGAAGGTAGAGCATAAGATAAGAGAGATCAAGGTATTTAAGATTATGTCAGAAGTTTACCGTAACTTTCAGAAGAAATATAACCTGCGCTTTAATATTATAGCGGGTATGATAAACTTCAAGCATGCTTTTTAACAAATAGCATCGCTACTGGCAAGATTCTCTCTCTGTTTTATTCAAATTCCTACTTTATTTTATCTCTTTCGCAGCAGCTCTAATGTTGAAATTCTTATTGAATGAACTGATTACAAGAAATTTAGATAAAGCATTGAATTATAAATTTGGAAGAAATAGACGTAGCCTTTTGCATATAGCTATTGCTTATAGTTTGAATGAAGAAGCAGAAAAGCTAATAGAAAAAGGACTTGATATAAATGTACAAGATGTAAATGGAAGTACTCCGTTACATTTAGCTGTTCTTGGAACTAATAGAGGGGGAATAAAATTGTTGTTAGATAAGGGTGCTAATATAAACATACCCAATAAAAGAAATAAAATACCAAATGACTATTCAAAATATCACTTAGGTGAAGGTCTAGATGAAAGGATTAAGCCTAAAGCAGCACAATAAAACTAGTATAAATTATTTTATACCTTGAAAAACTATATATAGCGGTTGTATCGACAGGAGTCGTTTGGCCTCTGTCGATATCGCTTATAATCTGTGTAGTCTATTTGGTAACTACTTAATACGTTAAAGACCATTATCAAGCCGTATTTTATTAAAATACATAGATTATTGGTACAATGCTCTTTACTGACTTCTCAAATTAGGATCTAATCCGAGTTAGATTTGCTCATAATATACCTTCACCTAAGCAAATTTTAAAAAAAATAGGCTTTGCCACTTGTATTTTTATATTGGTTTCAATAATCTTTTTAGCAATTTAGTGTTTCGCATATCATAATTTTTCAGGCTTTATTTAGCATTATCTCAATATACGCTAGCTAAATAATTTGTGCTTTGTTGTACCCGTTGTTCCCAATTTTGCCTATAAATTCTGTTTGTGTGTTTATCATAAATTAATAGTAGGTTTTCGGCATTTTTATACTCTGCGTTATGCGTCCAGTTATAAGAGCCAGTAAGTACATATTTATCATCAATAACCATCACTTTATTATGTGCTACACCAGTTACCTTATCAATAAAGATAATAATACCATTTTCAGATAATCTTTTTAATTGCGACCCTCTCTGAACCAACTGCGAGCGATCCACTAATATTTTAACTCTTACTCCCTTCAAATGAGCTGCAATAAGCGCCTCCGCAATACGGTTAGAAGTAAAATAATAGGCTTGTACAAGAATTTCTTCATGTGCTTCTGCAATGGCTTTTTCTATTAAATAAATACATCGTCCGCCAGGGGTAAAGCAAACCTCAATTGTCTTCTGATCACTGCTAATACAACTACAACTGTATAACAGGGGATTAATTGTAAACGTTCCTAGCAACAACAGTGTCAAAAATATGTTTAGCAACTTAGCTACTTTTCTTGTGTGCCAAGAAATAGTCGTTTTTTTTAAGCACATATAATGGTATAAGTATTGATTTTGATAAAAAAATAAACTTAATTATTTAAAACTTAAAAATAATTCTTATGCTAAAACCTGTAATAACTGACTCTATTTGGAAAAAGTTTGAACCTTTTTTCAGTAGTACTAAACTTAAAAGGGGAAAAGATGATAGAATGTTTTTAGAGGCTGTATGCTGGGTTATGCGTACGGGATCGCCTTGGAGTAGCTTGCCACGTGAATTTGGCCCATGGAAAACCGCTTATAATAGATATGTTCGTTCTATAAAAAGTGATCACCTAAAACAAATATTAAGTGATCTCAAGAAAATAGAAAGTTCAAAGAGTGTACATAATTATAATTAATTCTTGTCTATATAGAATCAATCGCTCAAAGATTAAGTTAACGAGTAGGAGTACAGATGGTTGATAGTAAATAGAAGTATACTATAAACTATAATAAGTAATACTCCAATAAGAGAAGGTTATGCGTTTTGCTTAAAATTATTTTTAAGTGAAAAATTAAAATATTTTTAAGCTAACGCTAACTTTTATAATAAAGATGCTCGTTAAGTTACTGTTTATTCTTATAGGTAAAGTTTTTTATTTAATAATTTAATGAGCATAAATTATTCACACACTTAAATATTTGTGGCTGGCACACTTATGTTTAATTGTTAAATATTTGTACTGTAACAATTATGAGAGTTAGCTTATTGTACTTTTAACTAATAGCTTCAGGAATTTACCATCGAAAAGAAAGTGTTTATTTGAATAGTTGGTTATAACCGAATAGAAATTTGGTCTTATACCTCATAAATAACCTAAGTTGCTAGTAATAGATAAGGCAAAGAGTAAAAAACCTCCGATCTTGTTTTTGTCTTAAACCAATAAATCGGAGGTCATTATGATTGAAAAATCAATAGCAATATACTCATTTATTGATACTTTACTCAAGTATTTACATCATCAAGAAGATAAAAAAAGGAAGTTGTCGGATGCAGAAGTACTCACAACAGCTATCATCTCAGCCTTATACTTTGGCGGACATCTTGACAAAGCTCGATCGTTTATGCATTCCACTAAGCTTATCCCTAACATGCTCGATAAAAGTAGGTACAATCGCCGCTTGCATGCTATAGGAGAAGAGATAACTTCGCTCTTTTTAGAAATAGGCACTTTAATCAAGCAAGTAGCCACTTGTAAGGACTTTGTATTGGATTCATTTCCTGTGCCTGTGTGCGATAACATACGTATTAGCAGATGTAAACTATTACAAAGTGAAGCTTACAGAGGCTACAAAGCCTCTATGCGCCGTTACTTTTATGGCATTAAAGTGCAGCTTATTACTACTGATTGTGGTATTCCGGTCGAATTCTCAATAGTAGCTGGCAGCCAAGCGGATGTAAAAGGATTGCACCAACTGCCCTTTTCTATGCCTGCTGGTAGTGCACTTTATGCTGACTCGGCTTATACTAACTACCATCTAGAAGATATGTTGGCTGATGATAGGATTAAGCTTTATTCTCAGCGTAAATCTAATGCTCATCGAAAGGATACGCCTTCTCTGGCTTATCTCAAAGAGCGCATGCGAAAAGTGATAGAGACCAGCATTAGTGGCATTAAAGGCCTTTTCTTAAGGAAGATTCATGCTGTTACCTTCCAAGGCTTTCTGATCAAAATACTCTTGTTCTTGCTAGCTTTTCAAATCAACAAAGCTTTTCTTAACTAGCAACTTAGGTTAATTAAGTAACCAAGCTATTGTTATTATTAGAAATATTATATGCAATTAGAGATATAATAGTCCTGCTATTACTTTAGTGTTACACTTAATACTTAATAGGTAGAAATAAAAATAATGTGTTTCCTAAGCCTATCTCGATAATCTTTCTTATCTTTGGGAAGATAATGCTTGTAAGTATATATAGCTTACAAGAGCTATTATTGTATTTATGTTACAATTTTCCTGTCAATTTACAATACATACGTTTTTTATTTGGCTTAATTGATTTGTTTTAATTAATTTTGCAAATCAATAAACTGTCTTTATAAAGGCAAGTATACTTTTTTAAATTACGGCTACATGGCAACCATACAACAATTAATCAGAAAAGGAAGAAAGAAAATAAAGTATAACTCTAAGTCCCCTGCTTTGGGAGGATGCCCACAAAGAAGAGGTATCTGTACCAAGGTAACTACAATGAAGCCTAGGAAGCCTAATTCTTCTATGAAGAAGGTGGCTAAAGTAAGGCTGTCTAATGGAAAGGAGGTTAACGTTTATATTCCTGGTGAAGGACATAATCTGCAAGAGCACTCTGCTGTATTAATTCAAGGAGGTGGAGTAAACGACTTGCCAGGTATCAACTACCGTATCATACGTGGCACTTTAGATACTGCAGGCGTTAACGGACGTATACAAAGTAGATCGAGATATGGTGCGAAAAAAGGCGCCGCTAAGCAGGCAGCAGCAGCTAAATCAAAAAAGAAATAAGTAATTGTTCACTCAATAAGTTAATACCATGAGAAAAGGTAGCCCTAAAAAAAGAACCTTATTACCGGACCCTAAATATAAAGACACGCTTGTAACCAGATTTGTAAATAACCTCATGAAAGGAGGTAAGAAAAACCTGGCTTATGATATATTTTATAGCGCTGTAGATATTGTAGGTGATAAAACAGGAGAGTCTGGCCTAGAAGTGTGGAAGAAAGCTTTAAGTAATGTTTTTCCTTCTGTAGAAGTGAAAAGAAGACGTGTAGGAGGTGCTACACTACAAGTTCCTATAGAAGTTCGTCCTGAACGTAGAATATCTTTGGGTATAAAATGGATGCTCGAACAAGCTAGATTGCGTGGAGAGAAAACTATGCAAGAAAGATTAGCCTATGAGATAATAGCTGCTTCTCAAGGAGAAGGTAAGTCAGTTAAGAAGAAGGCTGATATGCACAAAATGGCAGAGTCTAATAGAGCATTCTCGCACTTTAAAATTTAATTATGGCCAAAGATCTAAAATTTTTAAGAAATATAGGCATCATGGCCCACATTGATGCCGGTAAAACTACTACTACCGAACGTATATTATACTATACTGGCCTTACCCACAAAATAGGAGAAGTACATGAAGGCGGTGCTGTTATGGATTGGATGGAGCAAGAGCAGGAGCGAGGAATTACAATTACTGCCGCAGCTACTACTACATTTTGGAAATATCCCACTGTACAAGGGCAAGTTACCAAGGATACACAACAATATAGCATTAATATTATTGATACGCCTGGCCACGTAGATTTTACAGTAGAAGTGGAGCGCTCATTACGTGTTTTAGATGGAGCCGTTGCACTTTTCTGTGCTGTATCCGGTGTAGAGCCTCAGTCAGAAACTGTTTGGCGACAAGCTGATAAGTATAGAGTCCCTAGAATATGCTTTGTCAATAAAATGGACCGGGCTGGCGCTGATTTTTTTAATGCAGTTTCAGAAATAAAAAGTAAGCTGGGTGCTAATCCTATTCCTTTACAAATACCTATAGGTAGTGAAGATACCTTTAAAGGTGTTGTAGACCTAATCCGTAACCAAGCCATCATTTGGAATGATGAAGATTTAGGTATGACTTACCAGGTAGTACCTATACCAGAAGACCTAAAAGAAACAGTAGAGGAGTATCGTCAAAAATTAATGGAAAGTGTTGCTGAATATGATGAAGTGTTATTAGAAAAGTATTTTAACGATCCTAATACCATTACAACAGAAGAAATAATGGTAGCTATACGTAAGGCTGTTATAGATATGTCTATCAGCCCGGTATTATGTGGAGCATCCTTTAAAAACAAAGGGGTACAAGCCTTACTAGATGCTGTTTGTACTTATTTGCCTTCTCCTTTAGACCTACCTCCTGTACAAGGAACTAATCCAGATACAGAAGAAAAGCAAATAAGAAAGCCTGATGTAAACGAACCTTTTGCAGCGTTAGCATTTAAAATTGCAACTGATCCTTTTGTAGGACGATTGGCTTTTATGCGCGTTTATTCTGGTAAGCTAGATGGTAGCTCTTATGTCTATAATAATAGAACAGGAAAAAAAGAACGTATATCTAGGCTAATGCAAATGCATGCCAATAAACAAAATCCTATAGATAGTATAGAAGCAGGTGATATATGCGCAGCTGTGGGATTCAAAGATATCAGAACCGGTGATACCTTAACTGATGAAAAAAACAAAATTATACTTGAGAGTATTGTTTTCCCAGAACCTGTGATTGGCTATTCTATTGAGCCTAAAAAGCAAGCAGATGTAGATAAACTTTCTATGGCTATTTCAAAGTTAGTAGAGGAGGACCCTACGTTGCATGTTGAAACCAACGAAGAGACTGGGCAGACGGTTATGAAAGGTATGGGTGAGCTACACTTAGAAATTATTATTGATAGGCTCAGAAGAGAGTTTAAATTAGAGATTAACCAAGGTGCACCACAAGTAGCTTATAAAGAAGCCCTTACTTCTACTATAGAGCATAAAGAGGTTTATAAAAAGCAGACAGGTGGTAGAGGTAAATTTGCTGATATTGTGTTTGAATTAGGGCCTAGAGAAGATGGTCAAATGGGGTTGCAGTTTACTAATGAAATTGTTGGAGGAGCTATCCCAAGAGAATTCATACCAGCTATACAAAAAGGGTTTGCCGCTGCTATGGCTAATGGCCCATTAGCAAGTTACCCGGTAGAATCTATGAAGGTAAAACTTATACATGGTTCGTTCCATGAAGTAGACTCTGACTCGCTATCTTTTGAATTGGCAGCACGTATTGGTTTTAAAGAAGCTGCTAAGAAAGCTAGTCCAGTAATTATGGAGCCTATCATGGCAGTAGAAGTAACTACGCCCGACGAGTTTACCGGTCCTGTAACTGGAGATTTAAATAAACGTAGAGGTATTATGCGTGGTATGGATGCTAAAGGAAATACACAAGTTGTTAAAGCAGACGTACCTTTGTCAGAGCTGTTTGGTTATGTAACAGATCTTCGTACAATTACCTCTGGTCGTGCGGCAGCTACATTGACTTTTTCTCGTTATGAACAAGTCCCTAAGCAACTCGCAGATAGTATTGTAGAAAAAGTAAAAGGAACAGCAAATAAATAATAAATATGGCCCAAAAAATTCGTATAAAATTAAAATCCTACGACTATAACTTAATTGATAAATCAGCTGAGAAAATAGTACAAGCTGTTAAAAATACAAAAGCAGTTGTTAGTGGCCCTATACCACTTCCTAGTAAAAAGGAAGTATATACTGTATTACGTTCTCCGCACGTTTATAAAGAGTCCAGGGAACAATTCCAGTTAAGCACTTATAAAAGGCTAATAGATATTTATTCTAATAGTTCTAAAACTATAGATGCATTAATGAAGTTAGAGTTACCTAGTGGTGTAGAAGTATCTATAAAAGCATAAATATATAATTTTAATACTTCCTTAAGAGAGCTGTCTAGATATAAAAATATTTAGCAGCTCTTTTTCCATTTACATTTAGCTTAGGAACCATATAGCGTTTCTTTATATTCCTTAATGCTATTTATGATTACTTCATTTACCATTGAACAAGCTTCTTCTGTAAGTAAAGAATTTAACTATCGAAAAATCCTCAAGTCTCAAATTACAGATCAACTAAAAACTGGAAAATTATTTCTAAAATTCGTTTGCAGGGCTTTCTTAATGCATATGGGAAAAATTGAGTTTAAAGGTTATGTATAAACAAAATATTTTATGGTATATACATCAAAGAATTACACGTATTTATCCTTAAGTTATATATTGTCCCTATTACTACTTTTCAGTAATGTTTCTTGTAAATGTGGCAATTTTAAGCAAGGTAAACCAGCTAAACAAGGTAGGCCCATAAATAAGAAAGGGAGTCTTGCCCTAGAAAAAAATAGTCTTAGTATTAAAGCTTATCCAGATAAATTAATAGGAGATTCTAAAAAGACAAAACTTGCCATACAACTAATAGATATTAGTAAAGAAGTTCAATTAGATGAAATTATACTAAAAAGTACACTTATACATCAAGATGGAAATGGTAGCCAGCTAAACTATACTGATGCTGCAGGGAGAATACATAAAATGAGCAACCTAGCAAGTCAATTAGCAGTATTTAATAAAGGTACTATATTGCATGCTAAAGCTCGGTTGTTAGAAGTAGAAGTGGAAATACTGCCTGGACCAGCTGTTAAAGAAGTAACATACCAATTTGAATTATTAAATAATGTAGGCAAGTACATAAATAGTTGTGAAGCAAACTGGAAAGAGCAGGAAGCTATAATTCAAGATGTAATTTATGATCAGACTACCCAAGAACTGGTATGTATCTTTAAAAATATAGGTTTAAAAGCACTAGAAAACATACAATTAAATTATACTAGTCAAACAGATGAACTTAAATTAGGCGAAGAAATTTTAGACAAGGGTACAACAAAGACAAAGAATATAGCTGCTCTGCCTATAGGCACTATGGCATTATCCTTAGGTAAATTAAAATTAGACACTCAACAACTTGCAAAGATTGAGGTCTCCCTTATATCATCAGAAAATAAGATTTTGTTTCAGCCTAAGACTTATGCTTTCGTTAACCCTGGCATAAAATTAGATTTTAAAAATTTATATTATAATGCTTCAGCAAAGAGTATTGTTTATCAGGTGTCTAATTTAGGGACGTTGCCTGGACATAAAATTCAGGTTAAGTATAAGAATATAAGCAGATCTATAGAGGAGCAACAAGTGAACTTAAATGGAGAGAAAGAGCAAACAGTAGATATAGAATATTTGGATACAGGTACACATACAGCCTTTTATGAGTTACCGATCAATTTCAAAGGGCAAAAACATGCTGTGTTTTCATTTAATATATTATATGCAGGTGTGTCTATGGTGCATAAAGAGTTGATATGTGAAAATGAATTGGCTGATAATGCTATATACCAAGCAATAGAGAAAGAGAATTTTGATGAGGTATTAAAGCTTATTGAAAATGCTCCGTTTGATGCGATCAACTATCAAGATCCTGTTACTAAAGATACTCCTTTATTATTAGCAGCACAGTTAGGCCACCAAAGCATAATAGAAGCACTACTTAAGGCAGGAGTAAACGTAAATACTCAGAATAAGTACGGAACCACAGCATTGCTACGTGCAGCTATAGATGGGAAAAAAGATATTGTAGAGGCACTAATTAAAAGTGGGGTTGACTTGGATACTCAGCATGGAGGTAAGGCATTACTTCATGCAGTATATAGTGGATACAAAGATATAGTAAAAGCTTTGCTTGATGCAGGAGTAAATGTAAATACTCAAGGTGGTGACGGAAGAACAGCATTGATGGAAGCAGTATCAAAGTCTTGGAATTTAGAGGGGGAAGAGATAATAGCGCTTTTACTTAACAATGGGGCTAATATTAATGTGCAAGATCAGGAAGGGAACACAGCTTTGATGTATGCTACTTTTGGAAAGGACCAAGCAATAGTAGAGGCATTGCTCAACAGAGGGGCAAGAATAGACCTGAAAAATAAGTTTGGGGAAACAGCGTTATGGGGAGCATTTGATAAAGAAAATATATCAATGTTAAAGTTATTGTTCAAAAGGTTAGACAAGCATATTCAAATTAACCAGTTAGGTAAATTTATACAACATGCACTTCCATGGGCAATTAGAAGGGGAGCTAAAGAAATAGTAGAAGAATTACTAAATAGAGGTGCTGAGCTTAACAGATCAGATGAATGGAACACTAATCTTATAGAAGCTATCATAAACAAACAACCAGAGATTATAAAATTATTGCTTGAAAAAGGTGCTAAAGTGGATGGCCAGAATAATAAAGGTGAGACAGCTTTAATGTGCGCAGTTCAGAAAGGAGATACAGATACAGTCTCTACGTTATTAGAGCAAGGAGCTGATGTTAACAAAAGAGATTTGCAAGGCTTTACTGCATTAATGTATATAGTTAAGCGTATGCATGGAATTGAAAGCCTAGCGAAGAAATTAACGAACGAAGATATATTAGAAAAATTACTAGAAGCAGATGCAGATGTTAATATAAGTAATGGTGATGGAGAAACAGCTTTGGATTTAGCTAATGATAAACCAGAAATTAAGAATCTATTAGAGAGTCATTTAGCTAGAGCGAAATTTTAAAGAATATTGACTGCAATCTAACCAGTTATGCTTTTAGATAAGTTAATGTAAGTTATTCATAAATAGAAACTTGCATTTATTTTATAAAGAAAAAGCTGTATACAAACCAATATTAAAGTTAATACTTTACTTTCGCTCTTATCAAATACCTATATAAATTTATATTTTGTCTTATATATTATTTACGTAGATGTAAGAATTCAATTAAATAGGTTTTAATATAAACATAACCTCTTAGTTGGTTGGCTTTAAAGTGTTTAAATCTACATAACATAGGTGATTTAAGGGTAAACCTTGCATTAACATAGACTAGGGACAGAGAATAAATCTCTAATTCAATATAATAGGCCTCAATAGCATTAGCATAATCTTAACATTGAAGAAGTAAAAAAATAACTTTTTAACATTCTCTAAAGTATAGCCAAATAAGTATTGCGTAAAATATAAAACCATGCAAGCATACGAACCTCTTTCAACTATTACCTATTTAAATAATCTTGAGGAAGCAGCAAAACAACTTCTCAGTTATGCAGGTTCTTGTAAAATTTGGTTGTTTACAGGTGAGCTAGGATCCGGTAAAACCACACTTGTACAGGCTATATGTAAGCAACTAGGAATAAGAGAATATATATCTAGCCCCACCTTTTCGTTAATCAATACTTACCATTTAACTTCTGGAAATTTAGTGCATCATGTAGATGCATATAGGTTAGGAAGTATAGAAGAAGCCATAGAGATGGATTTCCCATACTACTTTGAAACAGGCTATTGCTTTATCGAGTGGCCTACAAAAATACCTCAGGAAATTATACCTACTCCGCATATTAGTATTGAACTAATCCATCATGATGTCAATGAGAACATGAGAAAGCTATATGCCAAATGGATTACAAACACACATTAAATGATATTTATAGGCTGCTAAGTAGCCTTTATAATACTTATATTTAGGTAATTCCATTGATATATAATTTTATAACATTATCAATACTATTTGTGCAATTTAGTATTTAAATTAGGGTCTTAATATACCTTTAAAATTGGCTTTTATGAGATTAATTTTTAGTAAACTATATACAATTTCCTCATCAAACATTACTATAACACTTGGTATAGTCTTTTTATTCTTCATCAATGCTTGTGATTGTTCAAACCCTAACCAGGGGCTCCCTACCTTAATTAATGGCCCAAAGGATCATAAGAAACCGAAGCAAGAAGCTGTTGTAATGAATGTTATACCTAATAAGTTAAAGGCCGGTGAGAGAGAAGTAAAAATTAATTTTACACTTTCAGATGGTTTTACGGAAGCTAGGCTCAAAAAATGTAGATTAAAAATTACTTATTATACAGCAACAGGTATCAATAAAGATAGTTACATAACCTATAGAAATGCTATGTCAATGGAAGTTCGAAAAGCAAGCCTAGATCAGGAGTTGAGCGAATTTTATCTTACATCAGTAGAACAACATAAATCTTTTAGCCTACCAATTATGCTTGTGCCAAATTTTACGCCTGGCATGGATGTCCTTGACCTAAAAGTAAATTTTGAGCTTCTTGATGAAAAGCGAAAACCGTTACAAAAGGATCAAGTAAGCTGGGAATCGCAAGCAGAACCTCCTCATAAATTAAAGTTAGAACCCTACAAAGAAAATAAGCTATTAGAACTAAAAGAATATAAAATATTAGAACTGGAAGAAATAGAAATACATGGAGAAAATAGAGAGTTTACTGTGCAGGTGAGTAATTTGGGAAGCAATATTACGGAATCTGATCAGTTAAAGTTAGCTATAAGCAGGGTAGAAGGTAATCATGCTAGCCTAAGTATAGATGAGGAAAATAGCCAAGATCAAGAGCTAGATTTAGGGACAATAGCAGACAATACACATATTTCTAAAAGAATTACCATTTCTCCTGGGCAGGATGAAAAAGCTAAATTTTTGTTACAATTATTATATAAAGGAAAAGAATACGATTTTTTATATATAGAGTGGAAAAAGGTATCTCCTCATATTCGAGCTGAATATTATAGGAGAGATAATCATATAGGATATTTTATTGACAACTGTAGTTTATTACCAAAAAAGGTTCTAAAAGTATCTTATAAAAATATAAGTAACAATCCAGTTACACTGGGTGGGGTTACAGAGAAATTTATCTCATTAGAAAACTTGAGGACTTTTGATCATGCTAGCTTGCCTATAAAATTTAATAATCAGCCAAGTGCAGAATTTGAGTTTGAGTTGTTATACATGGATTCTGTACTATCAACAGCGTCTATTGTAGTAGAAAATCTTCAGCTAAAGATTATAGATCCACGGGATGGTCAGATGATATATGGTAGTAATCAGGCAACATTTTCTATTAAGAATTTAAGCGGAGCACGTGTCAATATAAAAAAAGTGTACATTCAATGTGCAAGTGAAAGGAAAAATGCTGCAACTTTTATATTTGCAAATCCAGCTAATGGTGAGATAATTGATGCAGAAACCCCAATTAGCTTGTCAAAGTATATCCATAAAGAAACTTTAGAATCTGAAGAAAAAGTAGAACTTCTCATACAACTTAAAGACACTCATTCTCAGATCGGTTCATCTGTTAACTTGCAAATCCAAGAGCATTATAATGAGAAGGTTACATTTTTGGATGAAAAGACCTTAAATTGGGTGCAAAATTAATTGTTTATATCCCTATCAGTATACGATGTAAGCTATTATATTATTTAGCTTAAAGTTAGATTTTATTTATTTAGCAAACAGAGTATTTTGTTTGAGTATATTTCCCTAAGGCATAGGCTTAGCTTTAATCAAGTTGGGTGCTTACCAAGGTAGAGAGTACCAACATTATAGATATATCGGAATATATATAGTTATTATTATACTATAATCAAGGATCTATAAAATGTATAGTAGGCTGTATTAAAATTAGTAAAAAGAAAATTACATTTTCTAATTTCTAAATATAGCTAATAACTCAAGATATGAATAGGCAATATGATACCCATATAGTCATTATGGCTGGTGGCAGTGGACAACGCCTTTGGCCTTGTAGTACCCAATCTATGCCTAAACAATTCCATGATTTCTTAGGTGCCGGAAAAACTTTTTTACAAGCCACAGCTGAAAGGTTCATGCAAGTTATTCCTCAGCAGAATATATGGGTAGTTACCCAGAAACGTCATGTGGCAACAGTTAAGAAGCAGCTTCCATGGATAAATAAACAGCAAATTTTAGGTGAGCCTATTTCTAAAAATACAGCTTCTTGTATAGCATATGCTTGTGCTACCATCAACAACTATTATCCAGAAGCAACCTTGGTTATAACGCCAGCTGACCACTATATTCAACAAGAACAATTATTTATAAATCTTATTCAACAAGCTTTACAATCTGAGTATACTTCTTTATCAATTACCTTAGTAGGTGTGCCATGTAAAAATCCAGCAACAGGATATGGTTATATAGGTTATGATAACCAGGAAAAAGGCACTGTTAAACCTATAACTGATTTTGTAGAAAAGCCTCCTAGAGCTCAAGCTGAGGCTTATATAGCACAAGGTAATTATGTTTGGAATACAGGTATTTTCATTGGTAAATTAAGTGTATTTATAAAAAGTTTACAAACATATTTGCCACATATTTGGGCTGCTTTTGAACGGTTAAATCTTCTTCTAAATGTAAGTAAAAAGAAATACCAGGTATCACTGTTAAACTTATATAAATCATTACCTAGTACGTCTTTTGATCATGGCATTCTAGAAAAAGCAGACCAGCTGTATCTAATATGTCAAGATTTTGGATGGAAAGATTTAGGTACTTGGAATGCATTATATGAGCATTTAGATAAGGATAGAAAGAATAATGTTTGTCAAGGACAAGTTGTTACCTTATTAACTAGTAATTGTTTGATAAAAGGAAACGAGGAACAGCTGATTGCTACATATGGTCTGGATAGTTTGGTTATTGTACAACATCAAGGTGTACTTCTTATCTGTCCACGAAACGAAGTTCAAAATTTAAAAACATTGGTACAACAAATAGATGATGAAGGATATACACCATATTTGTAATTAACGTTTCATATTCAAACTCTAAATCAGTAATATAATTGTTAAAAGTATTCTGCTGTTTTAGCCAATCATCAATATGAATCTGATATTGTTAATTTAGGATAGCTTTGTTAAATTAAAAGGAGAAACCCTAAATTCTTTCTGAAACCCCATAAAATCTAGATATAAACCTATTTAAACACAGCTAAGTGATAGGCTTCGGAAGAAGTCTACTACGAATATCCCTAAGTGTAACCATATTAAATGTTTAGTCCCTTAGTGAAGGTATTAATATGCCGATGAAAAAGCTGAGGATTTTTTTGACATTGTTGCTCTAAAAATTGCCAAGGGGCTTTGCCTATTGGAGGCTGCCTAAAAAGGTAAAAATGAGTCATAAAAGCCTTTTAAGCATGAGCCTGATCATAACAATTTTAATATACGTTTCAGAAGATTTGGAATTATGATCATAACCTTTAGCTAATCTTCTAAAAAAGTTTAGCCAAGCAAACGTACGCTCGACTACCCATCGCTTTTTAGAATACTAAACCCATTTGAGAGCCGTTGTATGACTTGTAAAGTATAACCTAGCACTGCATAAGCCCAAATGATACATCCTTTCTAGTATTCTCCCTCCATCTACCCATATGTGTTTGATAGAGGAGAATGCATTAAGAAGGTGAATAAGTAAAAGATGACATCCTCTTAAGTCTGATAGGTGGGCTTTGTGTACTACTACACAAAGTATATAGTGTATCAACAATAATATGCTGCTTACGGACTTTTACTTTTTTGCTGCACCATAACCTTTCAACCCCTTTTCGTGCTGTTTTAACAGAACGACTATCCATAATGTCAGTACTAGGAGATGCTTGTTTGCCTGATTTCCTCTTACTTGTAAATGAGGCTTACCATGAATTAGGCCCCATTTTCTACTCAAGCGCCAGCGTTAGTATAAATCCTAAACCTTTTCCATAAAGGAAAATGGGTAAGTAGCATATGTCATTCACAGCCTGCATACTTTAAAAAAATGGGGTTTAGTACTTCTCTTATACTACATTTACGTGGTCGGCAAGGACCTATATAAATAGCTAATGGTTTTAGTCTGGTCCATTATATATCTGTTAAATCACTAGTATATCTGACCGCTTAAAATTCACTAACTAATTTTAAAAATTTTGTCTGCTTTTCTTACCTAAATTCTCCTTTTTAGACAGCCTTTTAGAGTTCTACATTCTTTAAGGCTAGCTTAAAACGCTTATTTTATTTACTAATCAGCCGTTATTGATAATTTTGTAGATAGGGTAGTCCGTAAATACGCGTACATAACATAACATTTTATATCAAAACGAAGCCTATCCAGGCACTTTTAGAATTAAATATATAAGATATGGCAAACAATTTAGAATACGTAGTTATCATAGAACAAACGGATACTCGCTATAATGCATATATACCAGGATGTATAACAGTAAGGGCTATCCAACTGGAAATAAAAGGAATATTTAAAAGGCAATTCTTCTACATTATTTAGAAGTAATGCAAGATGGAACAGCGGGGATATGTTTCTCAAGGGAGCATCTGTTCTAATTATCTAACATAAAGCCTCAATAAAATTACGATCATTTTTCCCATGCCTGCCTTTAGTAGCACGCAATAAGAGAGCGAGCTTTTTCCATTTAGCATTATCTATTACTATGTAAAATTTAAAGCTATTAATAATAGAATTTATTAAAAAATTTGTTAATCTCCAGACCAACCTTTATTATTAGAGTCATATTTAATTCATAATTTAAAAGAAAAAACTAATTGGCCTTATAAAGCCCCAAGCACAATGGAATTAAATACGACTAAAACTGAGTTCAGTAATATCAAGCATATACATAGGATCGAGAATTGTCCTTTTAGCGAAATGAAAGAATTAGCATTAGAGCTAACTCATTCTGTCTACCCTCATGATGAAATATATGGCGAGTATTGTACAATTGAAGAGTATATTAATTGTCCACCTGAAAAGATCTTTTCATATCTTGCCGATCATTATAATTTGGCTGAATGGACCTATAGCTTGCGCAACTTTAGGCCTAATGAAAATGTTCCAGAACAGATCGTGGGGAATGATGTTATAGGTGCTCACACGAAAATCTATGTAAAAACAATTAGCAATAGGGAATCCATGACAGTAGATTACCATTGTGCTTGGGACCAAGGCGAAGAATTATGGATGATTTATTTAATGCGTGTTGTGCCTGCGCAAACCGTATTAAAAAAACCTGGTTCTGTAGTATTATGGACCAATTGCCACCATCCTTATTATGATAATAATCCTTTTTCGGAAACTGCTCCACCATCGCGCCCAGTTTGGGTAGGTGATTTATGGCCTATGTTCTATGCTGGACATTACATTGAAATGCAAAATCTTAAGCATATTCTAGAATACCGGCATAACCAATCAAAAAGTTCATAAAGGATTTTAACGTATTACTCAATTCAAAAAAATCACCATCCTTTTTAATAGAATAATTATCATGCAAACTGTAAGCTTGATTAAGACTGCAAGTTATTTACCAGAAAGAGTCATTACTAATGATTTTTTTTGCTCTGCTTCTATAGAAGAAGCAGAGAGGGAGCTTAACCCAATGTTTAGAAGGGTTAAACAAAGACGTCATGTTTCTGATACAGAAACACCTACCTATATGATTGTAGAGGCTATTAATAAATTACTTGATGAGTTAAATTTAACACCTCAACATGATATTGATATGATCCTGACGAATGTCAGCGTACCAGAAGAAATATTTATGGGTTGTGGGGCCATAGTTGCGAAGAAGATTGGTGCTAGACCTAAGTTTGTATTCGATTTTCATCATTCCGGCTGTATCTCATTTGTTACTATGCTTGATTTAGCCAAGACCTATATCCAAAATAACCAAGCAAAAAGTGCTATTATTTGTAATGTACAAAATAGTGCTGGTTGTATATTTGGGCAACTAAGCACTAGAAATAAACCTCATGCTCGTGTTCCCGGTGATGGTTGCGGTATAGCTTATATATTAGCTAGTGAGGAAAGTCCTATTTTATCTACTGTTCAATATTGTTATCCAGAAAATGCAGAAAGTATGTATGGAACTAGTGAGGATGGAAGAAAACATTGGCAACCTGGCAATGGAGAACTTTACCTTGATTTTAATGAAGCAAAGATTGTGCATACCATAGCTGCAGGCAACAAGATTGTGCCTATGGCAATCAGTGCCGCCTGTAAACAAGCAGGGATAACTCATGATGACATCGATTTTTTAGTTACTACACAGCCTAGTGCATTATTTCTGCGTAATTGGCGAGAAGCTGTACAATTATCACCAGAAAAGCATATACAAACTTTTGCAGAGCTGGGTAACTTATTTGGTGCGGCTATTCCTATTAACTTCACATACGCAATAGAATATAACCTTTTTCAACCGAATAATAATATAGTCTTGGCTGGTTTCTCCCATGCTGGAGACTTTGCTGCTGCTAGCGTTATTAAGTGGCAGGCTAGTTCAGCTCTTAAAAAATGCTAAGCTATCCACCAGATTTATCCAATAAAAAGATCATGATAAATTTTTCTAAATCCCTACGTAGTATATGAAGCCGGAGAAGCTCATATTAGCTGATGCACTCACTTTATTTTTAAAAGACCTAAATACTAAATTTATATTTGGTGTAAGCGGAGCTAATATTGAACACCTGCATGATTCGATTTATAGATTAGGGGATAACAAACTATCAGCAATTTTAGCAAAGAGTGAATTTTCAGCCTCCTTTATGGCTGATGGATATGCACGTACCCACAATACCTTGGGCGTATGTTGTTCGACATCAGGAGGAGCTATGGTCAACCTTGCCGTTGGTATAGCCGAGTCTTATGCAGATAATGTGCCCGTGTTAGCAATAATTGGTCAATCACCCACCTTTCTTGAAGGAAAGGGTGCTTTTCAGGATTGCTCAGGAAAAACAAATACCCTAGATGGGTTATCCTTTTGGCAATCTATTACAAAATATGCAGTTAAGATCACTCGGCCTGAACAATTTTGGGATAGTGTTGAACAAGCATTAAAAAGTGCTTTTCATAAAATTCCAGGGCCTACTGCATTACTGATCCCTCGCGATTTATTTGAAGCTGAAGTACACCAGCGCCCTAACCACCTTTCTACGAATTTAATTGATTATCGTGCTATCCATCCTCATAAATCATCTTCAATCCTAGCACTAAGAAAGTTATTACAGCAGGCACAAAAGCCATTGATGATAGTTGGCAAGTATGCAAAGTACTATCAAGCTGCTGAGAGAATTAAAAATTTTGCTCATACTTTTAATTGTATGGTGGTTACTACTTTAGCAGACGTTAATGCATTTGCTCATAATCACCCTCTTTATTTAGGAATGGTAGGTATTTGTGGACATCTTAAAGCACATGATTTTATAAAGGATGATGCTGATTTGATTATTGTAGTTGAAGATGATTGTTCGGTCATGACCACCACAGGTGTTATGAGTAGCTTAAATAATACTCCATTAGTTTATCTCGGTACTGATTCAACCAAAGCATGTGCTGCAGTACAAGTTGATTTAGCCATAGAAGGCGATATACAACTTATTTTGGACCAAGTACTAGCTGACTATAGCGGGCCTGCCTTAGCCAAGTACGTACAGGTGAGCACTCCAATGGAAAACCACATCCAAGCTAATTCCCACCTTCTTACTGATAAACAGCATGGCAATGCAGGCTTGTCGGTCAGTAATGCTATAGAGAGTCTAGCAAAGTTTCTACCTAATGTGAATCAGGTCTTGTTTGATGCTGGCAATTGTGTGGCAGCGACCTCCCATTTTCTAAATTTTCCAGCACATATAAAAACTGTCATTGCACTAGGTATGGGAGGAATGGGGTATGCTATTCCGGCAGCCATAGGCGCTCAATTAGGAAACAATGCCGCTCAAAAAAGTATGGTATTTACAGGAGATGGAGGGTTTCTGATCACTGGACTAGAAATACAAACAGCTGTAGAATACAATTTACCTGTCTTATTTATAATCTTCAATAATAATATGCATGGCATGTGTGTTACCCGCCAACAATTATACTTTGATAAGCGTATAACTGCTTCAAGCTATGGTAAAATTCATATTGCTGATTTAGTAAAAGGGCTTGGTAGTCAAGAGAATCTTTGGTCTAGCTGTGTGGAGGATATTCTAAGTTTGGAAAGTAGCTTACACGATTATTATACCCATCATAGTTGTAAGACAGGAGTATTAGAAATAAAAGTAACAATCGAAGAACTACCTCCTTTTATCCCTTTTCTAGTGGCAAAAGGAGAGATGCAAGTAGACAATAATAAAATGTTGCAAAATGTATGAAAAACAATACATTAGCACAAGTAATGTTTAGCAAGTATTAAGAGTAGTAAATTATGCAAATTTTAGATAACCTAGCAGCTAATTGTAAGAAACATAATCATTTACCGAAAATTATTTCATGGCAGGATAAGCAAACATCAGCTATTGGATGGATTGTGATAGATACATTAGTAAACGGTATTGCAGGTGGTGGTTTGTTTATGCATGAAAATGCTACGTTACAAGAAGTGGCCGATCTAGCACAAAGCATGTCTTATAAAAATTGTATAATTAAGGACCCACAAATAGGAGGGGCAAAAGGAGGCATTAAATTTAATCCTAAAAATTCTGAAGCTAAAAATGTATTAACTAGATTTTTGATAGACCATAAAACCATTATCGAAAGTATGTGGTGTACGGGCGGCGATTTAAATACTACAAATGAAGCTATCGAAGCTATTGTTAAAAAAAATCTTGGATTACCTACAGCTTTTATATGTTTAGCAAAATCTATCAGTAATGTTGAAAAAATTCCAGATCAGTCACCGTATATGTCTAGTAGAATAACAACTCCTTTTAATGAACTATTTAATATTGGAGATTGTGCAACTGGCTATTCTATTTGTCAGACTATAAAATTTGTTACAAGCAAGACCCCAAAAGTAATCATACAAGGATTTGGTAAAGTAGGTAGTAGCTTGGCATTTCTTTTACAAGACTTACAAATTGCTACTATCGTGGGTATTTGTGATAAGGATGGTTTTATTTATAATGCACAAGGAATTGACGTACTTCCCTTAATCAAAGCCAAATTCTCTCCTAAATACGATTCTTTTTTACCATTAAAAAGCCTACTTAATCCTGAACAGTGTCATACATATCATTGGACAACTGCTACAAATAGCAATGAGAAAACACTTAGTAATTTTTTTAATAGTGTTAAAGCTGATATATTTAGTCCTTGCGCAGACAGATATAGTATAACTGAGCAGGCTATAAAACATTTTATAGATGACAAATCCCAAAAATTTATAATTAGTGGGGCTAACAATCCTTTTGTATCTATAGAGGTTATAAAATTTTGCCTTCAAAATAATATAGTGGTTATTCCTGATTGGGTTTCAAATGCTGGTAATGCTATTCTATTTGTTGAAGCATTAAGACACCTGCAATGGGACCATAATGCTGTTGGGGATATGCTTAAATTAATTAAGAACTATGTACAACAGTTTCTAAAGGAGGCTAAGTTCATCCATTCAGTAGATAGAATTTCTTTATTTGAGAGTTGTTACCAAATAGCACACAAAAAAAGGCGTTCTTAAATTAAGATAATTTAAGTATAAATAAAGTATCAATTACAGGATAGCCTAGCTTTTTCTTTTATATTTTACCTAACAATATCACTTTAAGTATTCAAAGTGTATAATTTTCACCACTAATGGTATTTATATTTTCAAAAAAAAGCTAATTATGTTTTAATATACACTTCTCATTAACCTTTAATTTATGAAAAAAGCTTATTCAGTAGCCCAGCAATATATAAACTATGTTTTATTTGTAAGCTTATTTTTACAAAGCTGCTGTGGTCTCAATAATCCACTTATTCCAATTCGAAAGGAACAAACAGCACCTATACGAACTGATGTACAAGAATTAATACCACAAATCAACATTGAGTCTTTAATAGGTCAAGAACTTATAGCCCAAGGAGAGCATATTGTTACTTTTTATAAAGAAGCAGGTAAGGTAAAAGCAAATGTAAAGATAAATGCACCAAAAGGGTTTAGTAAATTCCACGTGGGAGCAGAAGTATTATTAGAAAAAGAAGCAGAATGTATGAATTTATCTCGGTTAAATAAACAAGCACAACTCCGCCGCATCCATTTCCAATCAGGGCAAGTGGGTCAGCCTGCTAAAGTAATTATCTATAAGAATGCAGGATTGATGGGAGGTGGAAATATTATTGTTAAGCAACAGAGCAATCCAGACGAAGAAGAAGATTATGAAGATGAGGAAACAGAGGAGCAAACAACAGAAGAAGAAAGAGAACATAAAGGAAAAAGGGAAGAGGAGGTAAAAACAGACGGGAAAATACAAAAACAAACATCTGTAATATTTAAGCCAAGAAGAGGATATCAAGAGGAAGCTACACTTCAGGCAGATAGTAATACGGGAAGTTATCAAGCTTTGTTAACAGCAGCTATAAATGGAAATGTAGAAGCGCAGCTCCAGCTAGCACAAAAGTCATATCAGGAAACACTAATATGTTTGCATAAAGCCGTGGTCCAAGATTATAGAGGTGCCACGATGTTATTAAAAAAGATAAAGCTATCTAATATTGGTCAGGAGGCGCAAGAACGAGAGATTCCTATAGAAATATGGGGCAGAATCTTATCACATGTACCGTTAGAAGATATATTCTCTGCTAGATTAGTTAATCACCTTTTTTATGAGCTTATTACAGGAGATAGGAGCATAGGTATGATTGGGCTAAAAAATAAGCTTAAGCCTATAGCACATGGATACCGTTGTGCAATAGACAAAATTATACATTTTCGTAGTGATAAACTAGTCAAACTTACACCCCAAACCATACCTAGCTTTCCTTTTTATTGTTTAATGAGACATGTTACGGATTTACCAGTAGCCTTTTACCCACATTTAAAAGATACGGATATACATACGCTTGAGTTAAGAAATAAAGCAGGAGCAAAAAGGGCAATAGAATTAGCTAGAGCGCTACAAGGGACGCAGGTGCATACGCTTAATTTAAGGTTTAACGAAATAGGAGCAGAAGGGGCGATAGAAGTAGCTAAAGCGCTACAAGGAACGCAGGTGCATACACTTGATTTGGTCTATAATCAAATAGGAGCAGAAGGGGCGATAGAAGTAGCTAAAGCGTTACAAGGGACGCAGGTGCATAAACTTGATTTAAGTAATAATCAAATAGGAGCAGAAGGGGCGATAGAAGTAGCTAAAGCGTTACAAGGGACGCAGGTGCATACGCTTAATTTAATGGGAAATCAAATAGGTAATGAAGGTGCGATAGAATTAGCTAAAGCGCTACAAGGGACACAGGTGCATACGCTTTATTTAAGACGTAATCAAATAGATAATGAAGGGGCGATAGAAGTAGCTAAAGCGTTACAAGGGGCTCAGGTACATACGCTTAGTTTAAGCGATAATCAAATAGGAGCAGAAGGGGTAATAGAATTAGCTAATGCACTACAAGGGACTCAGGTACATACACTTTATTTAAGTCATAATCAAATAGGTAATGAAGGGGCGATAGGATTAGCTAAAGCGTTACAAGGGGCTCAGGTATATACACTTGATTTAAGTCATAATCAAATAGATAATGAAGGGGCGATAGGATTAGCTAAAGCGTTACAAGGGACGCAGGTGCATAAACTTGATTTAAGTCATAATCAAATAGATAATGAAGGGGCGATAGGATTAGCTAAAGCGTTACAAGGGACGCAGGTGCATAAACTTGATTTAAGTCATAGTAAAATAGATAATGAAGGGGCGATAGGATTAGCTAAAGCGTTACAAGGGACGCAGGTGCATACGCTTAATTTAATGATTAATGAAATAGGTAACGAAGGGGCAATAGGATTAGCTAAAGCGCTACAAGGGACACAGGTGCATACGCTTGATTTAATGGCTAATGCAATAGGTAACGAAGGGGCAATAGGATTAGCTAAAGCGCTACAAGGGACACAGGTACATACGCTTGGTTTAAGCGCTAATCAAATAGGCAATGCTACAAAACAATTACTTGTCGAACAATATCCTCATATTAAGTGGAAGTTTTAAAACAATAAGCCTAACTATATTTAATAGAATTGTTGCTGTGATAACATTTAAAAAAGATCGTAATCCCGAAGCTTATAACTCTCAAAAAAGGAAGATTTTAAGAGATAGGATATTCTACAAGTAAAAGCTGTGAAAAGGCTATAAAAATTGTCTAATATTCTCGTCTTATAAAATAAGGTCTTATAATCTTAACAATTAGTTAATACATGAGAAATCTTTTACTCCTCATTATTATTACTTTCTGCTTTCCCTGTTGAGCTTTTTACCTATAAAATTAATTTTTAAATATGGTTTAAAGAGTAGAGTATTCTTGCGAAGAAAGCAACTACATATTATTATAGGTTCCTTATTAATTTCTAAATCATGAAAAGTAATTCTTCGCAACTTATAGTACGTTTTTTACTTATAAGCTTATTCTTACAAAGCTGTGGTGGGTCAACCAATTTACCTATTCAAGAGCAAAGAGAACAACTACTAGCGATAGAAGGACAAGTATCCACAATAAGAGGCAACCATGGGCAGGAACAAGAAAGTAATACACACTGCCTATGATTATGCCAGAGTTATGGCAAGAGATTTTTTCTTATTTAAACTTTGAGGGTATTAGCAGTCAGGTCAGTTAACAGTGATTGGAACCAGCTTATCACAGGCTTTAGGGTAGCAGGTATAATCGGAATTGAGAATAAGCCACAGCATATTATTAATACTAGCGGTTGGGCATCAAAAAAGGAAATAGATTTTAGCAGTAAAAAATTAAGCACATTAACCTCTGCAACCATTCCAAGCTTTGCCTTTTATCACTTAATGGGGTATGTAGAGAATTTACCTCAAATATTTTGGCCTTGTTTACCAGCTACACACATATATACCCTTGATTTAAACAATAATGAGATAGGAGCTGCAGGATCTGGTGAACTCGCTAAAGCCTTACCAGCAACACAAGTGCATACCCTCCATTTAGGTTGGAATCAAATAGGAGCTGCAGGATCTGGTGAACTTGCTAAAGCCTTACCAGCAACACAAGTGCATACTCTTCATTTAGAAGGTAATCAAATAGGAGACGCAGGAGCTCGAGAACTTGCTAAAACTTTACCGAGCACCAAGGTTCATACTCTTCATTTAAGTGTCAATCGAATAGGAGATGCAGGAGCCAGTGAACTTGCTAAAGCCTTACCAGCAACACAAGTGCATACCCTTCATTTAAGAAGTAATCAAATAGGAGGTTTAGGAGCTATAGAACTCGCTAAAGCTTTACCAGCTACGTGTATGCATACCCTTGATTTACAATACAATAAAATAGAAAAGGCTACGCAGCAATTACTCTTGGAACAATATCCGCATATTAGGTGGAAATTTTAGAAGAAATAACCATTATATAAAAATAAAGGTTAAACTACAAGATATCCCCGCTTTCTTGATGTGGATTTTATTAGACCTTTTGCATAACCCTATTTACAGTTATATAGAATGGGTTTTTATACAAAGTTTTTTGAGGATGCGGATATATAAGAATTTTATTATTTAAACTTCGCTAAAAAGAACATATAAAGCAAAGCTAATTAAGTAGTGAGGGGGATATTTTATAATAAAATAAACTGGGGCAGGAGATTTATATTATTAGAAGAGGATAGCTATTTTGTAAGTCTTGTTAGATTAAATATAATGCCTCCTTTTGCCCCTCCTATTTGTGGGTCCTTAATTATACAATTTTTATAAGACATGGTTTATGCTAGATCGGCCACTTCTTGTAACTGAGGATAGCTATTATACATCAATAGGCTTACCCACTTACTACTATGTACTTTTACTTTTAGAAGGGAGTTAAGAAAGGGAAACCGCAGTAAATGGATAAATTTACCGCGGCCTATAAAAGCTAGGTGTATTTATTCTGCCTTGCTTGCTAGCAGTAGCTAGGCTTTGAACTTGCCTGGTTTTTGTGTTTTAGACTCTTTCCAAACAAGGAATCTTTTGTCTGCTTCCTCTTGTGTAATAGCACCTTTTTTCACACCTATTTGAAGATGTCTTTTTAGTAAGATACCTTGAGAGGATAAAATATTCTTAACAGTATTGGTGGGCTGCGCACCATTAAATAACCACTGAATTACTTTATCTTCATGTAGTACAACGGTACTAGGGTTTGTATTAGGATTGTAATTGCCTAATTTTTCTATGAAACGCCCATCTCTAGGTGCTCTTTGGTCAGCCACCACAATATCATATAGTGCTAATTTCTTACGTCCTTTTTTTGCTAATCTTATTTTTACAGCCATGGTAAGTTATTCAACAGATTTTTATGTAATCTTTTTAATTAAAAAGATTTAAAGTATATAGATAATAAGTTACTTAGTTATCTTTTGCCGGTTCTACCGATACATAAGATTTTCCTTTAGTCCCTTTTTTAAAGAGGACAGTTCCCTCAAGTAATGCATATAATGTATGATCTTTACCGAGTCCTACATTTTTGCCAGGATTATGCTGGGTACCTCTTTGTCTTACAAGGATATTTCCTGCTAATACATGCTCCCCTCCAAATTTCTTAATACCTAAACGTTTACTAGCCGAATCTCTACCATTGCGGGTACTTCCCCCTCCTTTTTTGTGTGCCATTGTCTAATTATCTTAAGATATTTTGAATTAAAACTTTCGTATAACCTTGTCGGTGTCCTTGTTTGGTTTTATAACCTTTTCTTCTTTTTCTTTTAAAAACAATAATTTTATCGCCCTTTACATGCTCGATAACCTTACCTTCTATTTTAGCACCTGCTACAGTAGGATCACCTACTTGTATGTCTTGATCGTTTTGTAAAAGTAAGATCTTATCAAAAGAAACAGAAGAACCTGCTTCCTGATCCATCTTGGGAGTATATATGTATAAATCCTTAGTTACTTTAAACTGTTTACCAGCTATCTCTACAATTGCGTACATGAGTTATAAATTGAGCTATAAAATTCTTTTAACGCCTATAAAGTTAATATTTAATAAGCGAAGTAAAAAATAACTATTATAAATATTATTTATATATAACTATATAAAGTAAGGTCTTAGATTAAATAAATATTAATTTTCTTCTTTCTATCTATCAATAAATTACTTTAGAATAGGATTTAAAGTAATTATAAATCAAGCAATCATATGCTTAAAAGTATATCTATTTGCTTATCTCCCATAACTACTCATCAAATTCCCAATTTTCGTCTTGCTTTCGGATTCTCATTAGAATTATTTTTTTTATGAAAAAATTTCTGCATACGTCTAGGCGTTTCTATTTTAGGAGAAGCAAAAATCTTATCTAATTCGATTTGGGAAATGTTTGTATTAGTTTCATTTGACTCTCTGTTTACTTTTATAGGCGTGTCCATAACTTCTTTTATACTTTCATAAGCTTTAATGGCTTTTTGAGTTATTGTTTCTGTATTTGTAGAAACACCAAATTTGTCCTCTAGTTTTAAAAGTGTCATAGCCCAAGCCTTTATAGAAGTCCTATCTGCATTTAATGAAACTACTCCCATAAGGCCATTAGTTTTAGATCCTTCTTTTATATCTTTAATTTTTTGAGCAAAATACTCCACATTTGCACTAGCATAGTTTAAGGAATTTAAAATATATTCTTCAATATCTTTATTTGATTCCTGAATATTTCTTAGTTTCTCTGTTTGTGTGTCTCTGCTTGGATTATCAATACTACCAATATTCTCAAATCTATTTTCGAGGGTGTTTCTAAGCTCGAGCTGCTTATCTATAATTTTCTCTGCATTTTCTTCCCAAATCTTTAAATTTAGTTGTTTTCCTTTTTCAAGAGTCTCAATATGTTCTTGAATCGTTCTAATTTCCACAATAATTGTTTCTATCCTATCTAGATCTTCTTCTGTATCTATTAGTTTTTGGAAGTTAGTCCACGTTAACTCATTGCCACCTATTATTTCATTATTGTTATCTAATATTTTTAGCGTAAACGTAGCAGAATACTCATTGCCTACATGAGCTATTTGTAAAGAAATCTTTGTAGTTTCTCCTTTTATAAAGTTATCTTCATCTATAAACTCCTTTAAGGTTGTATCAATCCTATTTTCTATACTACCATTTAACTTAAATTGAATATTTTTATCATTTGTGAGCTGGATTCTTGTTGTATTTGCATCTAATGTAGGGCCTGCATTCAACAATGTAATTCCAATAACCTCTTCATTTGTGAAACTAAGTTTTTCAAAGTTAAGTTTGATGAGGTTCTCTTCCTTTTTCCATAATACATCTTTTCTAGCTAATTCATTCGTACCCCGTTTTACAATAAGCGTAATAGTAGCTTCTTTTTCTCCATTGGTATTAGCTAGTTGAAAGCTAATGGGCTCTGTTGCTTTAGCTGGCTGTAATAAGTTAAGATGAGCCACTAGTTGATGTAAATTAGGGGTTTTTCCTATTGTAGTATTACCTGCATCTAGCAGTGTAAACTCAGCGTTATTACTGCTCAATAGTTCTATATGAATACTTTCAGTATCTATAGAGTCGAGCGGATTTAAATTCTTTAACTTAAAAGTAGCTATATCATTGTTTATAAAATCATTTAGTTCTATAATTTCTAAGGTGGCTTCTTCCCAGCTTATGCTAAGAGGATTAGTAGTGAGGGATTTTCCTTTGTACTCAATATCAAAATTAAATTGCGCTCCTCTACTTCCATTTGAATTAATATGTAACGTGACTTCATTACCTAAAGCACCAAGGTCTTCACCAGCCAATTTATCTATAGATTCTTTTCCTGAAGTTAATGCAAGGTAAGCGCTATTTCTTGACAGATTAGTTATAGATAGGCTTAATTTACTGGTGTCTATATGGTCTAATGGTCGGCTGTCTGCCCCAAGTTCTATTTTACATTTTATTTCTTGTTGTGATCCCATTAGCCTTAAAGGTGTTAAAGGAACTATGCTTAGTTGCACAGGTTTTGCTTTGAAATTTTTTACTTTTGTTTCATGTGTGATAATATTATCGTTATAAATTAATTCAAATTTAAAAGATGATTCGTCAGCATATTTGAAGTCTATAGCCAGTTTCCTATCCCCTGTTTCTCCATTGTTTCCAGGTATCTCTCCTAAATCTATTGTAGCTGAAAGGCTGTTTTCCAACAAAGCAGTTTGGCCGTCTAGATTATCATCCTCACTTACATTACTATATTTTAATTTAACTTTATTAGTGGTTTTACGAGTGCCTTTATTTTTTACATTATAAATAATTAATCCGTTGGCTTGGTCATAAACTAACTTGTCAATATATAAATCAATATCTTCATCATAAAAGGTATGGCTCTGTGTTATAGTAAAGCCTTCTTCACAGGTTATTTTAAATTCAAAATCAGCACTCTTATTACCATTAAAATCCAGTTTTCCTAGAACTTGATTCTCTAATATGGCACCTGGGTTTAAATTGTACAGACTTTTTATTCTTGGTGTGCTTCCTATAGTATTACCATCTAGCTTGATACCTGCTGTTTTACTGCTATACTGAATCTTTAAGTTACTTGCCACTATTGAACCTGTATTAGCCACTGTATAGATAATTGACTGGGTAGCTTTGTCATGTTCTATACCACTCAAAGTTAGCTCAATACCTTTTTCCCAACTTGCCTTTATTTCATTGCCTATGAGCTCACCTTTGTATAGTAACTGTAAGGTATATTCGGCCTTTGTATCTTCATTTGGAATTATATTTAACCCTTGAATGGTACTTTTATTATCAATTAGCTTGCCTAAGGCTATCTCGTATTCGTTGGTATTGGTTGTAAGAATAGCGCCATTAATAACAGCAGATGTGCCTGTTGTTCTAATTGCTTTTAACTTAAGTTGATTGGCTTCTGGTTGCTGTGTTCCCAAATTAGAAATTTTGAGCTGGATGGCCTTATTAGCACCTTGTATATGCTCAGGACTCATTCTTTCCAATGCTAGTTTTATAGGTTGCTTTTCTTCTTTCCAGGTTACTTTTATACTATTGCCGATTGGTTGATTTGCTGCATCTAAAAGTGTAAATTTAACTACTAAGTTGGTAACACCCTCTCCTGGCTTTATCTTAAAACCTACTTTTAGGGGAGCATCTCCAGGAACTAATTTTTCATCTTTTGTAAAGTGTATAAGTTTTTTGTCTACAAATGTATCTTTTTTGGGGGCAGGCTTTCCATCTACATAGGTATTATACTTTATTTTGCTGCCTGTGCCACCTTTTTCTTTTAAAACGGAAGTTTGCAATTTAAAGTTTTCTAATAGTGCTTCTTTGGTGTTATCTGAAAGGTTAAAGAACACTTCAGTTGTTTGTGAACTTCCCATTAGCTTGGTATCGCTTATGGTCATTGTTAAGCTACCAGCCTGATTTGTATCTATTCCCGCTTCCGCTTGTCTGCAATTACAAGCAGCTATATTAAACCCTACAATTAATCCCATTATTTTTATCAAAGAGATATAGGTATATTTATTGGAAGTCTTTTTTGTTAGGTACATATAGTTTATTAATGTAAAATCTACTAGATTTTTTAAAGTGACCGCAAATATGCGGATTATTGTTGATAAATAATAGTATATCAAACATGCTTTTTGTATTTTGTATATTAAGTAGACATAATAATGTCAAAACTGTATTCCCTTTCTATAAACTTCTATGTATCCATAAACTAAGCAGAGTTGGGAACTTAATTAAAAAGGTAGCGGATGCTCTTAGATAGCTACTAGACCAAGAAGAATAATTATGTACAGTGAAGTATACAAGTTTAAATATAGCCTATACAATAGTAAATGAATAAAAGGGTAGTAGGATGTAGCGTAAGGTAATATGCCAACAGTGACGATAACAAATTCTACAAAGAGATTTATGTCCGATAGAGTTAGTGTTTTATCTGTTAATTATAATAGTTTTTTCCTACTTTTGTTGCTTTAGAAGCCAGTTGTATTCTTGATAAATGTGCTAGGAAGTCAACAGAATACCACAGATTTTTGTATTAAAACTAGAAAATAATGAAACAATTTATAGGTAAAACAGCGCTTATTACAGGAGCTTCTCGAGGAATCGGAAAATCAATTGCTCATGCATTTGCAGAGCAAGGAGCCAATATTGTATTTACCCATCTTTCCAGTGAAGAGCAAGCTCAAGCTGTAGTAGATGAATTAAAAAGTTTTGGTGTAAAAGTTTGTGCCTACCGATCTGATGCATCCAATTTTACTGCAGTTAATGACCTAGTGCAAGAAATTATAAAAGAATTTGGCGGGTTGGATATACTGGTAAACAATGCAGGAATAACTAGAGACAATTTACTATTACGCATGGGTGAGCAAGATTGGGATGATGTAATACAAGTCAATCTAAAATCTGCCTTTAATACAGTAAAAGCAGCTGCAAAGCCTATGATTAGTCAGCGCTCTGGATCTATCATTAACATTAGTTCTGTGGTAGGTATTAAGGGTAATGCAGGGCAGGCAAACTATGCTGCTTCTAAAGCAGGTATGATTGGTTTTACTAAATCCATTGCTTTAGAGCTAGGATCAAGAAATATTCGTTGTAATGCTATTGCCCCTGGCTTTATACAAACAGCTATGACAGAAGAGCTACCAGAAGCTACTGTTGCAGAGTGGGTTAAACATATTCCTTTAAGGAGAATGGGGACTACAGAAGATGTGGCTAAGTGTGCTTTGTTTTTAGCTTCTGATGCAGCTAGCTACATAACTGGCCAGGTTATTCAGGTAGACGGAGGTATGCTTACATAGTACTGTCGATCAGTTGTAGCATAGCACTGATTCTTTTAGATATAGCTTGTTGATCTTCTGTTTTTGACTTTTTTACCTTTTGGCTATCTACTAAGCAATCAAAAGCCACCATAGCTAACAGATCTTGTATATCTGTTATGCCGAATTTATCCCTGTAAGCTTTTATCTGGCTATTAATTTGCTCTGCTGCTTTCCTTACTAAAGCCTCATCTTTAGGGTGTACCTTCATAGGATACTGTCTATCGTAAATTCTAATTTTAATAGCAAGTTCTTCCATACTCCATTAGTTAAGTTTGTCTAGAAAATCTATACACTCGCTTATCTGTTTTATATAATGTTCTAGCAGCTTTTTTATATCCCCATTCTCTACTTGTGTGAGTTGTTGTAAGGTATCCTTTGTTTTTCCTTTTTTGTGAATAAGTGGATGTTGCTGCTTCTGTAAAGCAATGGTACTACGTAGCTGCTCATTCTCTTGCTGTAATTGCTCTATTAATAGTTTTTGTTGAGCATACCTTTCTTTTAGTTGGATAAGCTTAGTTTCTAACTGTTGTATAGCTGCATGGAGTTGCTCCATAGATTTCTTTTATTCTCTAACAATAGCACCCAGCTTCTGTTGAAAATCATTCATTAATCGTGCCATGACTTGATGAATAGTTTTCTCATCTAAAGTTTTATCTTTATCCTGTAAAGAGAAAGATAACGCATAAGCTTTTTTCCCTTTTGGGAGGTTGGTGCCTTGGTATATATCAAATACATACATATCCTGAATAAGAGGTTCTGCTTGTTCTGATAATACATTCTTTATATCCTCCAATAAAATATGTTCATCTATTACTAAAGAGAGATCTCTTTTTACCAATGGAAATTTAGAAATAGGCTTGTAATGTAACTTTTGAGTAGGGTATAGGCTCAGCTGGTCTATATCTACCTCAGCGAAAAATACTGGCTGGTTAGCGTCTGCCATCTGGAGATATTGTTTGCTAACTTGGCCCATTATAGCAAAAGAAATGCCTTGGTAAATAAGTTCTACCCCAGCTTTATAAATAGTATTGCTAAATGGTTTTTGATCAAATGTGTTTACTCCCCACTTAGCTAGTAATAGATGAATAATAGTATTTAGATCTTGGAAGGTTACGTCTTTAGGTTGCCTAATCCAGTTAAGCGCTTCTATCTTTCCAGTAAGCCAGATTCCAAGTTTGTTTCTTTCTATATATTTGCCATCTTCTTGATGATAGGTTTTCCCAAATTCGAAAAGTTTAAGATCAACCAATTTTCTGTTTATATTGTGTGCTATCACTTCTAATCCAGATAATACAAGGTTGTCTCTTAATATGTTTAGCTTATCGCTCAGTGGATTTAAAAGCTTTACCTTTGTTTTTTCTGTTCTATTATCAGCTATTTTCCCATCATGTACAAAGCTCAGTGAATTAGTACATATTTCTTGATAGCCGTTGGCTGTTAAAATAGGAGCTAGTGTTCGTTCTAACTGATAAGGTAGTGGGGGCTTGGTTGGTGCTAGAAATGTACTGCTCATTCGTGCTGGTAGCTGGATATTATCATATCCATAAATACGTAAAATTTCTTCTATAACATCTACTTCTCGAGTTACATCTACACGGTAGGGTGGTACTATGGCTATAAAGCTAGTTTGATTGTTGATTGTTATTTCTATATCGAGATTCTGAAGTATGTGATGAATGGTTGTTTTAGGGAGAGCTTCTCCAATTAGCTTTTGAATATTAGTATAAAATACTTCAATATGTGAAGGCTTGATTGGATGAGGATATATATCTATTAGTTCTGAAGCTATTTTACCACTAGCTATTTCTTGTATAAGTAAGCCTGCTCGTCTTAAAGCAGTAACAGCTACATTAGGATCTATCCCTCTCTCATAACGAAATGCTGCGTCAGTTTGTATTTTATGATGCTTGGCAGCACTCCTAATAGTCGCAGGAAAGAAATAAGCACTCTCTAGAAAAATATTGCTTGTCTCTGATTGTATGCTGGTGGATATGCCTCCTAATATACCTGCTAATGCTATGTTATTTTGCTGATCTGCTATTACAATTTCCCCTCCAGTAAGCTCTCTATCTACATTATCTAATGTAACTATTCTTTCTCCTTTTGTTGCTAATCTTACATGAATCTCCTTGCCTTTTAGCTTATCATAATCAAATGCATGAAGGGGCTGCCCTAACTCATACATTACTAGGTTAGTTATATCAACTATATTGTTGATAGATGATAAGCCTATTGACTTAAGTTTAGCTTGAACCCATTGAGGAGAGTCTTGAACCTGAACTCCCTTTATAACAATACCTGCATACCTAGGACAGGCTATAGCGTCCTCAACACTTATTTTAATAGGTAATAGTTGCTTGTCATCTTGTGGCTGTATTGTTAGTGTAGCAGGATATTGTATCGGTTTATTTAATAAAGCACGTAAATCTCTAGCAACACCTATGTAAGAACAAGCATCTATTCTGTTGGGTGTAAGTTCTATAGTGAGTATTTTATCTGTTGATAAATTAAAATAATCACTAAGTGATGTGCCTGGTGATAAATGAGTGTCTAACCATAATATTTTTTCATGGCTTGGCCCTAAGCCCATTTCATCTTCTGCACAAAGCATGCCTTCAGATATTTCTCCTCTGATTTTAGCAGATTTAATTTTAATGCATTCACCAGTGTGGGTATATAAGGTAGTACCAACTGGAGCTACTGCTACCTTTTTACCTATCTCCACGTTGGGCGCTCCACAAACAATCGATAAAGGTTTGCCTGTACCAATATCTATCTGTGTACAATGCAGCTTGTCTGCATTAGGGTGTTTTGTACAAGCTACAATCTGCCCAATTAGCATAGTACTTAGGTCAGTTTTAATGGGTTTAAAAGACTCTATATGGGTTACTTCTAAACCACCTTTAGTAAGTAGATTGGAAATTTCTTCGGGAGTTTCTGAAAAGTTAATATATTCTTTTAGCCAATTAATAGAAATTTTCATATTGCTTTAAGGTTACTATACAGTATATAGCGATTTCTTGTAAAGAAAATGTTTTATATCTAATCTAGCTAGCTTACGACAGTATTATTATATCACCACATGCTCGTCTGCAAAGCTAAAATAGGTGTCCTCTGTAAAAATGATATGGTCTAAAATAGGTATATCTAAGATCTTTCCTCCTTTTACAAGGCGCTCTGTTAATTGTATGTCTAATTCACTTGGCTTAGGATTATTAGAAGGATGATTATGTACCAAGATTATGCTGGCAGCATGATGGTCTATTGCTGTCTTAAAAATAACTTTAGGATCTACTGCTAGCTGTGCAGTACCCCCACTACTTATTAAATGCTTTTTAATAACGTAGTTAGCACGTGTAAGGGTTACAATCCAGAACTCTTCTATGACCTTATCTGATAGTTCCATTCTCATGAGCTCATAAGCTTCCAACGAGCTGGTGATCCGTGGTTTTTGTAACTTTTCTTTGGCCTTTCTCCTTCTACCTAGCTCCATAGCACTTACAATAGATACAGCTTTTGCTTCTCCTATACCTTTAAATTTTTGGAGTTCTTTTACAGATCGTTTAGCAAGCTCATTTAAATCATAATTATGGTGTTTTAAAATAGCTTGAGCCAAGCCTACAGCACTTAGATTTTTGGTGCCTGAGCCAAGCAAAATTCCAATCAACTCTGCTTCGCTTAGTACACTGGGCCCTTTTTGTATTAATTTTTCTCTAGGACGATCTTCCTTAGCCCAATCTTGTATCTTTAAATAAGATGCTTCTGTGTTTTGGCTTGGTAAGTTAGAGTTGTTGTTTTCCACGGCATTTATGCAAATAAAGTCATATTAACTATAACCTATAAATAGAAAAGCCTCACAGTTTATTCTGTAAGGCCCTTTAATTTGTCTTTACTGCTATTGCTTATAGACGATTAATATGTTGCGCTAGCTTAGACTTAGTATTAGCAGCCTTATTCTTATGAATAATATGTCGTTTAGCAGATTTATCAAGCATGGCAACAACAGTTTTAAAAAGTGTTACTGCTTGTTCTTTATCTTTAACTTGCTTAAGCTGTTTAATGGCTGTCCTACAGGTTTTTAATTGATATCTATTATGTAGGTGTTTAGCCTCATTAGCCCTTATTCTTTTGCGTGCTGATTGGTGGTTCGCCATCTTTTTTAACTATATAGTTGGTTGTCTGTACTATAAATATAACTTTTTACGAAGTTAAGCTTTGGCGTGCTTAAAAAAAAGTTTCTATCATGTAAGTTTAAAGTTACTAAACTAAAAGCTATATGTTATCCTAAAATCCAAATATTCCATACGGGTATATTCTACAGATAGAGGTCTCTTCTCTGGGCTAGATGGAAATAAAGATATCTTTAAGTTGGTACCTATATGTAAATAGTTTGTAATTTTATAGCTGATTCCTAAACGAGCATATAATAAATTATTTAAGTTTCCGAAGCGTTTACTGGCGTCTCGAGGTGCATTATCCAATAGATACATACCTGCGTATTGCCCAAATATAAGTTTGCCCCACAAAAATTCATGGCCAAGCATAGCACTCGCTTGTAAATTGTTTTTTCTAATACTTTGCTCTAATTCTTTTGTTAATGCAAAGTCTTTAATCCATTCACTTGCTATTACAAGCGCATGGTTATCTAGCAGTTGTATGCTCCATTGTACATGCAAGCCTCCAATATAATAAAATTTATTATCGTTCTTATCTGTATCATCTTGCTGTGTATTGTCTGGAGTAGTTTGATTAGTAAAGTCCTTAGCTTTTCTAAATGCACTAAGATATGCTAAGTCTATTCTGCTTTTTCTATATCCTAGCTTTCTAGTGGGATTGTATTTACTAGGATTAAAGGTATAACTACAACCTAAGCTAGCTGTATATATTTCAATAGATCTTTTTATTTTGGCAGCATTAGGGTCGTCTTCAGCATTAGAATTCTTAAGCTGAGGTAAAATATCAGCACCAATGCTAAAATGGAGATGCCAATTTGGAGTTAATCTATACCTTAGTAATATATCAAATATTAGGTTAAGACTTGCCTCCTTTCTAAATGCGTCTATGTCAGGTGTGTCCGTACTATTATTGCTATCTTCTTCATCTTTATTTTGTTTAGTGGAGATAAAGATTCCCGGAATATTGACGTATGCAATACCTATACCTAATCTGGGTAATACCTCCCAACCACTTAAATGTTTATAATTGGGCTCTAAGTATAAGACGCTACCTACTATATGTCCTTTTTGATCAGCATTTGTATTAGGTATATAATCATATTTTATAATGAGTCCTATCTTAGGATAACAATTAAAATGTTCCCAAATCCATCTTTTAGGATAAAGGAGGCTGATGTCTGCTCTGCCTCCTATAGTTAATAAGAAAGCATTTACAGGTTTACTAGTAGCTATATCTAGTAAATGGATTGGCATCATCAACCCTAGATGAGGGCTTATCTGTATGGAAAGCGGATGTAAATACCAAGGTTCTTGTTGTGTGTAATTATTGCGATATTGCTTGGATGTAGTCCGCGCAATTAATGTCTGATAGCTTATACAAAGTATTATGGCAATTAATAATCTTGCTCCAGATATTTTATACCTTATATGAAATTTAGGCATGATTTAGAATATAAGTTTGAATATAGCTGATTTCAAGCTAATTAAATTAAGTATTTTCTATAAAAGTATTGAATTGGTTATATTTTAATCTCTCTATTAATATAATATTCAACAGTATAAGTCCACGGTATAGAGGTGCTTTTATGAAAAATAGTTTTTTATTTTCATAAATAAAATATAGATGTACATTTATATCTAATAAAGTTATTTACCTAGATTTTATTAATAATAAGCCTTTGTTAATTGTACTAAAATGAAAAGTAAATTTATTGGACTTTGTTGGCTATTAACTTGGGTTAGTTTTGAGGTATCGGCTTGGGGGTTTGCAGCACATAAACACATCAATAGGTGTGCAGTTTTTACATTACCGCCTGCTATGTTTACTTTTTACAAATATTATTTGGGCTATATTACTGAGAATGCTGTAAATCCAGATAAAAGACGTTATGTACTAGAGGGAGAAGCTAGTAGGCATTATATAGATTTAGACTATTATGGAGATAATGCACTTGATAAATTACCTAAGGATTGGGCCCAAGCAACTCATAAATATTCACAAGACACTTTGTTGGCACATGGTATAGTGCCTTGGCATATCCAACATATGCAGCATAGACTTACTAACGCTTTTCGTAATAAAGATATTGCACAAATTTTAAAACTCTCGTCCGATATAGGGCATTATATTGCTGATGCTAATGTGCCTCTGCATACTACTCAAAATTATAATGGTCAGCTAACAGGACAGGATGGTATTCATGGATTATGGGAAACTCGGTTGCCAGAATTATTTAAAGAGGAATATAACTTTTTCCTAGGTAACGCTACTTATGTTAAAGATCCTCAACAAAGGGCCTGGAAAGCAATTATACAAGCGCATGCTACAGTACCCAACTTGTTGAAGTTAGAGAAAGAATTATCTCAGAATTTTAACACATTGCATAAGTTTAGTTATGAAAAAAGAGGTGCCAGTCTTAAAAAAGTTTATTCTGAAGCTTATGCAAGAGCGTATCATGATCTACTACAAGGACAAGTAGAACATCAAATGCGCACTTCTATTAAAATGGTAGGTGATTTTTGGCTGACTTGTTGGATAGATGCAGGAGAGCCTGATTTAGATGAATTGATAGGTGTAAGTGTAATGTTGGAAGAAGCAGTTTCCGGAAATAAGAACTTAAAAGTGTTAGTAAGAGAATGTGGTGACTAGGAAATGGTGATACACAATTAGTGTTTAGTCCCTTGGTGAAGGTAGTAATATTTTGGTGAAAAAAGTGAGGATTTTTCTCACATTGCTCCTCTAACAATTGCCAAGGAGTTTTACCCTTGAGTCTACGAGCAAAATTATAAGCTAACAAAAAGCCATTTAAAAGAATTCTTCTGAAATCTATCACTTGCCTGCGCTTAAATAGGTTTATGTGTAGTTTTTGTAGGGTTTCAGAAGAACTATAAAGAAAAAATCAATTAAATAAATAGCTAAATCAAGGATTTATGGGCTATTTGGCTCAAGGGGTAAAATGGTCGGTTTACTCTAATCGCTACTTTGCTCTACTCAGAGTAAAAAGCTGTTCGCCTCGTCGATTACTTCGTTGCTAAAACCCTTTAAGTAAGTCTGGTTAATTTTTATCCCTTGTGGGGTGGCTTCACGAAGTAAATTATAAAGTACGTTTATTTATTAATAGAAACTTATAAAGAATTTTGTCTTAGAAAGATTATTAATTTGAATGAATGTCCCAGCTGTAATTAACTGAAACATTTATTCAAGGCTTTAATCGTCTATTTTGGTGTGGCATCTCACATTTCCTGTTGTATGTTTTCCTTAGTACCTAGAATTTTATGCCAGTATTAAATATAGTATAATAAAGATAATGGGTGTATGGATGCAATAAATAAACAAAGAGTGCTTGCCTAAAAAGCTAATGGGACGCGTATAAAAAGCCACTTTAGAAAATATCCTAAGATAAAAAACACATTCCCCTTTAGGATAATATTGCTTTCCTAAAACAATACCTACTAACATAAACCCTAGCCATGGGACAAGAGGATAATAATCTAACATCGGCCTTAAGCTAGCACAATGGCAATGATACAACCAAAAAAGGCTAGTATGTAAGCAAAGTGACTGGTTAAAGTTCCAATACATGCCTATGCCAATTAGTAGTAATCCCATTACTAAAAGAATATATTTAGGCAAGGATAATAAATAAAAGCTAATAAATGTAGATAATCCTATACAATGCAGGATACCAAAATATACTACGCCACCTATATTTAATAAATAAGTACTAACGGTAATTAAGATGCCGAGACAAAATAAAGATCCGCTTCTTTGTAGTAGTACTAGAGGGTTAGAATATTTACCCTTTTGTACTGCTATATACAGTGACAAACCTGCTAAAATAATAAATGTTCCTCCTATGAGTATAGGTGTACCTTGCCAAAACAATAAGCTTGAGCTTATATGTTTTTTAAAAATAGTTTGAATTATAAAAGTAGTATGAAATGCAATCATACTTAAAGCTGCTATACCGCGTAGTATATCAATCTCTTGATAGCGTAGTTTTGAAGTATTCCTGTTTTGGGGAGTAGTAGTTACCATTAAAGTGTTAGAGGGTTAAAAAATTCAGTAGAACAAAAACTAACGATAAGTCAATTCTAAATTATGTGAGCTTCACTGAGAAGCTTATATACAGTTGATCGCCCAATGCCTGTCTGTTTTGCTATTTGGGTAGCTCCTATACCTGCTTTATAAAGATCGATAATCTTTTCCCTATCGACTGATCTTTTTCTTCCGAACTTTATATTATTAGCTTTTGCCTCAAGCCTTCCTTCATTAGTTCGCTCAAGTATTCTTTGTCTTTCTGCTTGGGCAACTGCTGCAAGGATGGTCACCACCATTTTACCCATCGTACCTTCAGTGCTAATGTCATTATCTAGGAAACGAATAGCAACCCCTATGGCATCGAAATCTTTCACAAGCTGAATCATATCGGCCGTATCCCTGCCAAGGCGATCTAACTTTTTAACGAGGATTAGATCACCTTTCTCAACTTTAAGGCGCAGAAGTTGTAATCCTGTGCGCTGGGTATCACTACCGCTAGCTTTATCAGTAAAGATAAGGTGTGGATGAGCACCAGCTTCCTCAAGTGCCTTGAGTTGGATCTCGAGTGATTGTTGGCTGGTTGAAACACGTGCATAACCAAAGGTTCTCATAAAATATGTCTATAAAATGGATTATTAGAATAAGTGTCTACTAATATAGGGAGATACGATTTTTTAGACAATAAAAAGAGGGAATTTTGGAGTGTCTATTATAATTATAACATAGTAGACATTTACCTCTTGTATCCTTGGCCCTGTTTATAATACTTATGAAATATGGTTGGGTCGTTATACGTTTAGGTTATCAGAAAACGTTTTAGAAAGTCGACTTTGTTCACTTTCCAATTCTAAAAGCTAAGTATGGTAAGCTGTTTCCTTTCGATTAGGATGACTCCTTTTAGGTATATGCTTTTGGAAATCCCATAAATCAGTAGGGCGTGAAAGACCAGTAGAGAGGTATTTGGTCGCTAATACGTATCATCAATGAATGGGACCCATCAGCCAAAGCCTTGCCCTTATATGGTATAATGGACATTTTCATGCTAACATGGGAACAATGTATTTATTAGAATATCACTTCCTTTCACTGCTAGCTTTAAACAATATCCATACAAATTACCTCCATCACCATGTGTACCACCATTAGTCCCAATAATAGGATAAGGTGTCGCTTGATTAGCTAATGGAATAATAGTATATGTATGCTCATTGCCATTATAATTATCTATTACTTGGTATAGGTTTCCACCAAGTGTTATATTTCCTACATCCGCGTCTTCAGTTCTATCTTGACTGCTTACATCAATATTATTATTCTGAAATTCATTAAAAATTTCATCAATGAACCTAATAATATCATTGTGCACTGCTGTACCTGTTTTAAAGAAAGTATGTACTGGTTTAATTGTACTATCATTAAGGTGCACCTGTATATGAGCTATTCGTATCTTAACTCGTTTACTCTTGGTATAAACTAACCCTGCAGGAGAAGTATATCGAATATCGCCGCTATCTTCGAGTGTTCGAGCCTCTTCTGTAAGATTCCTTCCCGACTGCTGATGCATAGCTAGGATAGGTTGTGCTTGATAGGCGTAAACGTAAAGAAGATATAGATAAAGGATAAAAATTCGTTTTATAGCATACATAGATATTTCATTAGAACCTTTAAAGTCGATAAGCCTTACTATAAGGCTTATCTTAAGTTGTTAGCAATATAAATATATACCAGCTATACAAATGAAGTATAGAGATATAATAGTAATAGGGGTTATAGCTCAATAAGTGCAGACAAATTCAGTACTTTTTTCAAGCCCTGCCCATTTAGTGCTTCGTTCAGCTTCTTCTTTTGTTGCCCATCTGGCTCCTTCATCAAAGAGCTCCTCAGGGTCTGCCACATTGAATTGTTCTTTCAGTACATCATCAGTAGCTATACCATCTCGATCAAGATTTTTAGTTCCTAACCAGACAGCAGAACATTCTTCACAGAGAAGTACTACTTCCCTATTACTCAGTCTATAAAAATATCTACATCCTCCTTTGCAAACAGGGCACAAACAAACTACTTTGTCATAATTATGCTTATGCTCTTTTCCTTTGTCGTTGCTTGAATTTGTATGATTTTCCTTCATATTTCCATCTATGACACCACAACTATTTAGCAATATAGAAACTATTAAGATGCCTAGCCCCCTTGTTATTATAGTGAATTGATTCTTATTTTTCATGGCAACCAGTTTTAGTTATAGGCAAGATAATCAAAGACTTACAAAGAAGAAAAGCAGGTAAAAAGGTATTTACTTGTCGTGCGCTTTGTTTCACAAAGTGGTATTTTTAAATTAATATAGATAATTGATTATTTAATTTAGCCATCAATAAGTTAAGCGACTTTTCAATCACGTGCATCTGCTTGCTATAACATTTTCCTTTACGTTTGAATCTGGCTCAATAATGTCTAATCAAACTATAAAAACCTGTCTTCACAAATAGTTAAGTCTATTTAAGAGGACCATAGCGTGAGCAATCATTAACATATTTTCTGCAGATTTGACAGCTATTTTGTAATAGAACTTCTGCGAAAGAAGAAATTGATAAATACATTAGCCCCATTTCAATAGGTATATAGCATATAGCTAGATTTTGTGAGGCTTCAGCAGGACTCTATTGTAAAAGCTTTTACATTGCTATAGAAAAGTAGGTGCTTTTTTCTATAGCAATGTAAGCGTACAACTAATCTATATCGTCTAGACTTGAATGTGTAACTTCTTTTTTCTCTAATTTCTTCTCTAAAATTTCTTTGAGTTTTTTATCTGCTATACCAAATCTCCCCTGTAAAATATTTACTATACCTTTCTTATTATTATCTTCTTTGCCATTTTGTGTTTTTTGTACTATTAAGTCTTCTCTGGCTAATCTATACTCGAGAGGAAAGTCCTCTGGATGTTCAGGCTTTGTGAGCTGTGCCCCAAAATTTATCAAAGTTCTCACAATAGGTTGTGAACCATTCTCAATAGCTAAAACAAGAGGAGTTTTCCCTTCCTTATTCTTTATATTTATATTGTTAGTTCCTTTTTTCAATAATGATCTTACAACCTTTTCACTCTTAGCTTTAATGGCATTATGGAGAGGTGTATTCCCTTTGTCATCCTTAGTATAGATATCAACATTTGGCATCTTTAAGATATACTCTACTATGTTAGCTTTTCCTTGTTCTGCTACAGAACCTAATATATCAGTAAGATATTTTACCTGACTGTGTGCGTTGTTTTTTGTGGCTAGTCTTAATATATAAGCTAGCAACTCAGCATTATCTTGTGATAAACTATGATTAATTGCATAGTCTATTTCGTTTTTTGTAGGGCGTAACCCATAATCTATTAAAAGTTGTATAATTGATGTATCTCCACCGTTTACAGCACGCATAAAAGGAGTATGTTGCTCTAAATCGCGTGTACTAAGTAATCCCTTAAACTTATTATCAAGGTATTTTTGGTTTAATGTTTCTAATAAGTATTTTATAAGTTGGATATCTGCTCCTTCAAAGATAGCATAATGTAAAATATACTCGCCTTCTGTACCTGCTTTGGGAGGATAAGGGGGTACAATATCCCCTTTGCTATTTATTATAATACCTATGGCCTGTGCTTTGACACGAACTTCGTCTGCTGATACTGTTCGTGGTTTTTTTATCTGGATTTCAGTTTCATTATTATCACAATCCGAACAAGCTGCTAATATTATTAAGCACACTAACACAATGAATAAAGTTGGTTGTGTAAATAGCCTCATTTTAAGCATGGTATATAAATTAGAAACTCGAAAGAGTACATTATTATTAAAAACTATAGATTATGCACTATATATCATTTAGTCTAGCTAACTAAAGCATGAAATAAAGTAGTGTACAAGTATAACAATACGTTTCCAATTCTATTAGTTGTCATTAGGCCTCTTTCGAAACTAAACTTAAAGTAGTCAGAAACTTATCTAAACACAAGTGATTCTATAGTTTCGAAAGAAGCTATTATTTAATAACAAGTCTCTATCTCTTTGCATAAGGATTGGTATCCTTATTAATAATTCTTTTTTGATAGTTTCTTTTGCTAAAGTCTAAAATAAGTGGTGCAGCAATACATATAGAAGAGTAGCTTCCAAAAGTAATTCCTACTAGTAATGCAAAAGAAAAACCTCTAAGAACCTCACCACCCCATACGAATAGAATGAATACAGCTACTAAAGTAGTAAATGAAGTAATTAAGGTTCTGCTTAAAGTGTCGTTAATGGATTTATTGGCTATTGAAGTAAAATTCTCGTTAGGATGTAAACGCTGCATTTCTCGAATACGATCAAATATTACAACAGTATCGTTAATGGAGTACCCAATAATAGTAAGTATAGCGGCTATAAAAACCTGATCTATCTCGTAAGTATATCCAAAAGCTCTAGCTATAGCAAAAGTTGTAAATACAGTAAGACTGTCGTGCAATAAAGCTATAACAGCTGAAAGCCCAAACTGCCATCGGCGGAACCGTATAACTATATAGCCAAATATAACGAGCAGTGAAAAAATAATTGATTTTTTAGCAGATGCTTGTATATCTCCTGCTATGCTTGGTCCTACTTTAGAAATACTAACAATAGCGAAGCTTGGATTTTTAGCGCCTGTTACATCATCTGTATAACTAAATTTAGTAGACTCTTGTATGCTGCTTACCAGCGTATTTTTAGCTTTTTCTTCAGCTTCTGAAGAGGTCTCTTGTATCAAATAGCTGGTAGTGATTTTTACAACGTTATTGGCTCCATATGACTTAACCTCGGTACTTTGATCTCCTAGCTGTTCTGCTAGTTTAGTTTTTAAAAGTGCCGTTTCCACAGGCTCGCTAAAATTGATTACATAGGATCTGCCACCTGTAAAATCCACACCTAAGTTAAGTCCTCCTTGCTTAACAATTAGCAGAAGGCCTATAGCAATAAATAAGCTAGATGCTACATAAAACAGTTTTCGTTTACCCATAAAGTCTATGCGGCAGTTGGTTAACACATTCTTGTTAAACACAAAAGAGAAACTAATATTATCTTCTTTACTGTTCTTTGCCCACCAAGTAAAAATAAGTCTTGTAATAAATACTGCTGTGAAAAAGGAGGTAACAATACCAATCATTAATGTAGTCGCAAATCCTCGAACAGGACCTTGTCCCAAGCCGTATAGTATAGCACCCGTTAAAAATGTGGTGACATTAGAGTCAATAATAGAACTATAGGCTTTTTGATAGCCTTTATTAATAGCCTCTCTCATTTTGTTTCCTATTCTTAACTCCTCTCGAATACGTTCAAAAATAAGTACGTTTGCGTCTATTGACATGCCTATAGTAAGCACAATACCTGCAATACCAGATAGTGTGAGCGCAGCATTAAATTGTGCTAAAATACCTAGTATAAATAAAATATTGAAGAGAAGTGCTAAGTTAGCGACTATACCACCTTTTGCATAGTAAAGCAGCATAAATAGAACTACTACAGCTAATCCTAAAGCCATAGAAGTAATACCTTGTGCTTGAGCTGTTTTACTTAAAGTGGGTCCTATAATGGCCTCTTCTGTAATTTTAACAGGAGCAGGCAATGAGCCTGCCTTAAGAATGTTTGCCAAATCTTTTGCTTCTTCTATACTAAAGTTGCCTGTTATTTGAGAATTCCCATCTGGAATTTCTGTATTAACAGTAGGAGCTGAATAAACTTTGTTATCTAATGTAATAGCAATACTTTTTCCAATATTACTAGCTGTAATATTTTTCCAAAGCTTGGCACCTTGCCCATTCATCTGCATGCTTACAGCCGGCTTACCATATTTATCAAAAACCTGGCGAGCATCTGTTATTACATCTCCTTCTAGTAAGGGAAGATTGTTTTTTCCTATTTGGATAGGATGTACGGATAATACTTCTGTTCCATTCTCTAATTTATGTGGCTTAACGTCCCATAACCACATCAAATCTTTAGGAAAAAGTAGTTTTACATCTGGTCTTTCTAGTATTTGTTGGATGATATGGATATCTTCTACGCTATAAGTTAATCCATGGCCTGGTTTTAGTTTTAGTAATTTATAGAGAGGAGAGATAATGTTCTCGTCCTGTTCCTTAGGGGTGCTTATCCCTTGTTCCAATTGAGCTGTTAATTCTTTTGCAGCGCTATTATTAGCATTATCAGACGGCTTAGTTGGTTCTACTTTAGCCTTTCCTTTTTCTTCTGCTACTAATAGGCTGTTAACTGCCTGGAGAATTTTATCAATCTGAGATAATTCGTATACTTTCCAAAATCTTAATTGTGCAACTCCTTGTAATAGTTTTCGAACACGTTCAGGATTATTAACACCAGGTAATTCTATCTGTATTTTACCTGTACCTTGTAAGCGCTGGATATTAGGTTGTGAGGTCCCAAAGCGATCTATACGAGACCTGATGATTTCGAAAGCTCTATCTATAGCATGCTCAATTTCTGTATCTAAATATTTTAAAATTTCTTGATCACTTGCATGACGAGTTACGCGATTTCTATTAGCAGCAGTGGCGAATATATCACTGAATTTTCCTTCTGGAGAAATTTCTTTATAAGCTTGATAAAAGAGTTTTGTAAAAGGAAGGGAAGCTTTAGTGTGCTGTTTCTGTTCAGCCATCTTAATGGCAGCTAAGAATTTTTCATCTTTAGAGTTACCTGATAGTCCTTGGATTAGTTCTACTGGTGATACTTCTAAAGTTACATGCATACCACCTTGTAGATCTAAGCCTAGGTTGAGTGCATTTTCTTTTACTTCTTCATAAGTATATGTTAATCCAAACAAATTCAGTACAGGCTTTTTCCATACATCGTCTAAATATGCTTGTTTTTTTAAAAAGTCAAGGTTGCCATTCTGACTGGTGGCATATTGAGTAGCTTTTCTTTGTACATTGGCATCAATTACAGAGAAAGATAAATAGTATAAACAAAGTAATGAGACTATGGTGGTTAAAAATATAATAAGCCCTTTATTTTTCATGATGTGTAATATAGTTTAACTAGTCAAAAATAGTGGGATAATTTAGGTTAGTCAATCGATTAGTAAAAAATATCAGCTCTGCTGACTAAATTTTTATCTATAAATGCATTTTTAGTCAATTTATAAGTATCTAAATGTCTTTTTTAGACTTTAGAAGAATATCTTTAAAGCTATCTTGTAATATCATCCAAGAGTGCAATACTCCTGTATTAGATTAACAATTCTATAATACTTTTTATATTTATGTAATTTTGCTATTTCCTAGCTTTAGTTTCTAATACATTTTAATTGTTTAATGCCAATATGAAAAAACATTTACCCAATTTTTTAACTTTACTCAATTTAGCTAGTGGTAGCATAGGGGTTATTTTAGCATTAAAAGGTAATCTTATTTATGCGGCACTTCTTATTAGGATAGGCGCTTGTTTTGATTTTTTAGATGGATTTGTAGCCAGGGCTTTACGAGTTCACTCCTCATTAGGCAAGCAGCTAGACTCCTTAGCAGATCTAATTACTTTCGGATTTCTACCTACTGTTATTATGTTCTCACTATTAGAGTTACAAAGTTCTTCTCCATTTTTGCCTTATATAGCCATACTTATAACTTTATGTGCAGCATTACGCTTAGCTAAGTTTAATATAGATATAGCTCAAAAGGATGTTTTTCTGGGCTTGTCTACTACTGCTTATGGTATTTTTATTAGCACTTTGCCTAATGTTATTACTCGTAATAATTACCCAGCTATCAGTCATATACTTGCTCATCCTTATACACTTGCAACGCTATCTATATTAGGTTCTTTGCTATTAGTATCTAATATTCCTTTTATAGCTTTTAAATTTTCAGGCTACAGTTGGAGGGCTAATCGTATCAAATATATATTTATATTAACGGCTGCATTTTTAATTGGTGGTTGGCGTATCGAAGGTGTTGCATTAAGTATGTTATTATATATAGTTTTTGGTAGTACTTTACAAAAATATAGTAAGCAAAAGAGGAGTTAAACTGATATACAAAGGTAGGAGTAGAAGTATTATTATGAAGTTTATCTTATATATTATTATTCATCTACGATCATAAGTTTAAATCAGAATTAGGAATAGAGCGCAAAAAATTAAAGGAATTGGTAATGCTTTTTTGCATGTAAATAAGGATATCTATACCTACCATCTAAATTCCTTGCATTTAAGTTCAATAGAAATTAATACGTCTCCTTGCTAAATAAAAATATGAGAAGACGTTACTTCTTGCCTCTGCCAATAATGGTATGCTTTTTACTTATCAGCTTACTCTTACAAAGCTGTGGAGGTTCAACCAATTTGCCTATAGAAGAAGTGAATGAGCACGAAGGCGAGCAAGGTAGAAGAAAAAGAGCAAGGATTGAAATACGAGAAGAACAGCAACAAAATTTGATTAGACCTACTGCGAAAGAGGTAAAATAGAGTAGAATTTTAAATAAAATAAAGAAGGGAGCTTGGCTCTAGCGACATTATTTGTTAAAAAGCGTACTTGAAGTTTATAAGCCCGGATATAATGTTAAAGCGAAGGTTATATTTTTTCTGAAAATTCCTGTATACCTCTGCCATAATTTTAAATACCTTGATCTCTCTTATCTTATGCTCTACCTTCATGCGTATGGAGGCTAGCTTTCTGTTATGGTCTTTTTGCTCTTTGGTTAATGGCCGCTTACGGCTCTTTTTGTAGGGTATCATTACATTGCTCTGTAGCTTTTGCCAGCCTTGATAACCACTATCTGCCAGCTTTAAGCTTTCTTTAGGTAAGGGTTTTTCTCCTTTACGGATTTTAAAGTCATGCACTCTTCCTTTATGTGATTTGGAGACAGACAGTATTCTCCCATCTTCTCTGATGACTATCTCTGTTTTTATGGTATGTCTCTTTTTCTTGCCTGAATAAGATTTCTTTTGCTTTTTACTAGGTCTTTGCGTAGGCTGTTCACTTACATCTGCTAATATGCGCAATACCTTGTCTGGGGTTAAAGTCCTATCTTTTTTAATGCTAATTTTCTTAGCTAGTAAGGGCTCCATTTTTCTTAGCAAGCGGCATATGTTAGCGTTGTGTAAGTTAAATAAGTAGCCTAGAAATACATGGCTAATATAGGTGCGGTAATATACCAAAACACAGAGCAGTTTATCCTCTAAGGTAGGTAAATGGCTCCGACGTCCATGGCGCAGCTTGCTCGCTTCTAACTTTTCAAAGAGAGGCCTTACTTTTTGAACTAATTTATCAAATGTTTCTAGCCTCAATCCAGTTATTCTTCTAAAATTGTATGGGTACTTGCTTATTCTGGTGTAGGTTAAATGCATACTTATTCCTTTTAGTATATAACAAGGATTACATTTTAACCTTTTCTACTCTCTTTATCAACCTCTTTCGCAGTAGGTCTATTGAGCAACAAGAAGGCAATACTTTGCCGACTATTATGCCGGAATTATGGCAGTACATTTTCTCTTACCTAGACTTCGAGGGAGTCCTTGCAGCCAGATCAGTTAGTTCTGATTGGAATAAGCTCATCACAGGCTTTAGACAAGCAGGTATAGTAGGCGTTGAGAATAAGCCTTGCCATATTATTGATACAAGTGGTTGGGTAAAAGTCAAGGAAGTAGATTTTAAATATAGCAACCTAAAAAAGGATTTAACTCCTGCAACCATCCCTAGTTTTATTTTTTATCACTTAATGGGACATGTACGTAATTTAGCTCAAAGCTGGTGGCCTTACTTACAAGGAAATAATATACATACGCTTGGTTTGAGCTGGAATCATCTAGGTGACCAAGGAGCCATAGTATTAGCCCAGCATTTACAAGGTACAAACGTGCACACGGTTGATATAAGCGATAATCAAATAGGTGATCAAGGATTAGAAGGATTTGCTAAGCACCTGCAGGAAACAAACGTTCATATGGTTGTTTTAAGCAGGAGTGAAATAGGTGATCAAGGAGCAGAAGGATTCGCGAAGCACTTACAGGGGACGCGCGTGCATGTGGTTGATTTAAGCATGAATAAAATGGGTGATTCAGGCGCAGAGGCATTGGCTAAGCACCTGCAGGGAACACAAGTGCATACCCTTGATTTAAGTATGAATAAAATAGGCGATCAAGGCGCAGAAGCATTGGCTAAGCATTTACAAGGAACTAACTTGCAGGAGATAGATTTGAGATTTAATCAAATAAGTGATAGGGGAGCCATAGCATTAGCCCAGCATTTACAAAAAACTAACATACATACCCTTAATTTAAAATCTAATAAAATAGGAGCACAAGGTGCCATAGCATTAGTTCAGCATTTAAAAGATGCTAGAATTCATACGCTTGATTTGTGTGAAAACAAAATAAAGGATGCAGGAGTTATAGCATTAGCTCAGTATATAAAAGGAACCAGCGTACATACAATTAACTTAAGCAAGAACAAAATAAGTGTATTAGGGGCTATGGAGTTAGCCAAGCATTTACAAGAAACCAATGTGCATACCCTTAATTTAGGCTATAACCTGATAAGAGCTGGTCAGCTAGTTAAGCATTTACAAGGAACGCGCGTGCATACGCTTAATTTAAATGGAAACAATATAGATGGCCAAGGAGTCATAGCATTAACTCAATATTTAGAAGGTACTAACGTGCAGGAGCTTTGTTTAGGCGACAATCAAATGGGCGCAGAAGGCGCCATAAGATTATGCAAGTATTTACAAAGTACTAATCTAGAGAAACTTGGGCTAGGTAGTAATGAGATAGGCAATGTAGGAGCCATTGAGTTAGCCAAGCTTTTACAAGATACTAATGTGCATACGCTTGATTTAAGTATGAATGAAATAGACGATGTAGGAGCAATCGGAATAGTCCAACATTTACAAGGAACGAAGGTGAAGGAGCTTCGTTTAAGCTTTAATGAAATAGGTACAGAAGGAGCGATCGGGATAGCCCAACATTTACAAGGAACTAAAGTACAGGAGCTTGATTTAGGTCACAATCGTATAGATGAAGAAGGAGCTATGCAATTAGGCAAGTATTTACAAGGAACAACTGTTCATACGCTTGATTTAAGGTCGAACCAAATAGAAGATGGTACGCAGCAATTATTGCAGCAACAATATCCTCATATTAAGTGGTGGTTTTGACTTTTAGCATATGCACGCCCTTTAAAGACGCTGATTCCTGATATGAATTGATGGGTATCTCCTACGGTAATACAGCCAGGTAAGGAGGGAGTATATCTACTGTATCCAGTATCAGTGTTTTTTATAATAATCCCACCTATTAAATATATTGCCATATTGTGAAGCCAGATAGATTAATCTTTAGAATTAGGAAAGGCATTAAATTCTATGTGTGTGAAGCTACGGCTTGTTTTCCTAGACATATAAGTAAATGATAGATCTGTCTGCTCGTTTAGTTCTTTTTGTAGACGCTTTAAGGTTTGTTCAGCGAACATACACCACCCTAAATATTCTTTTACTTCTGTTTTACTATTTAACCTAAGTTGTTAGTAATAGATAAGTAAAAAATAAAAACCTCCGATTTTGTTTTTGTATAAACCAATAAACCGAAGGTCATTATGATTGATCAATCAATAGTAATCTACTCATTTATTGACGACTTACTCAAGTGTTTGCATCATCAAGAAGATAAAAAAAGGAAATTGTCAGATGCAGCGGTACTAACAACAGCTATCGTCTCAGCGTTATACTTTGGCGGACATCTTGACAACGCTCGATCGTTTATGTATTCCACCAGGCTTATCCCTAACATGCTCGATAAAAGTAGGTACAATCGCCGTTTGTATGCTATACGAGAAGAGATAACGACCCTCTTTTTAGCAATAGGCAATCTCATCAAGCAAGTAGCCACCTGCAAGGATTATATCTTGAATTCCTTTCCAATAGCTGTGTGCGATAACATACGTATTAGCAGTTGTAAACTTGTTACAAGGTGAGGCTTACAGAGGCTATCAAGCCTCTATACGTCGTTACTTTTATGGTATTAAAGTGCAATTGATTACAACCAGTAGTGGTATCCCAGTTGAATTCTCAATAATGGCTGGTAGCCAAGCAGATGTTAAAGGATTACATCAACTGCCTTTCTGTTTGCCTGCTGGTAGTGCATTATATGCTGACTCGACTTATACCAACTACCTACCAGAAAATATGTTGGCTGGTGATAGGATTAAGCTTTATTCTCAGCGTAAAGCGAATGCTCATCGGCAGGATACATCTTCTCTGGCTTATCTCAAAGAGTGCATGCGAAAAGTGATAGAGACTAGCATTAGTGGTATCAAATGCCTTTTCTTAAGGAAGATTTATGCTGTTACCTTCCAAGGCTTTCTGATCAAAGTACTAGCTTTTCAAATCAATAAAGCTTTTCTTAACTAGCAACTTAGTATAATTAATTGATAAAGTAAAACAGCTCATGATAGGTGGTATAATCAATTTATAGTTGGCCGCTAACTATTATGAATATACAGGCGTCGCTTTTAAGCTCTTAATCTAGATAAGTCCATAAGCGTACTCCTAAAAAAAATAAGCCATAACTTACTACAGATTGATGTTTTCTACCTATAGTGAGCTATGGCTCAATCTGTAATTCTATTTACTTATTTATGAATAGTATAGCTAATTTATTTATTTGAACGCAATTGGTATGTGTTATCTGGATTATATAGATAGTAGAAATCTTTAGGTCCTAATACTGGTAAATATATGTTATTACTATTGTCTACTGATGTTTCTGCCATATCAAAATAGTCTTTCATGTATTTATGCCATGTATAGTTCGTAGAGTTAGGCATTTCCTGTATAGCAGTATCATTAATATTGGTTATTACATGATCTACCCACTTAATTTTTTTAGCATTATCTGCAAATTCTGTCCAGTCTCCTCTACTTGCCTTCTCATATAGTTGCTTGTCTAATTTATCGAGCGAGATACCCATCTTTTTTGCAACTTGGCCGCCTAAACGTTTCCATAGTTCTTTCATAAATTCTATTTCTTCCTTTAATTCTCTTAAATTACCACCAGTAAAACTCCAAGGTTGGTGGTGTAAGAGGATAGCATTTGGGTAAGCATAAGACTTTTTAGCTAGCGTAGTAATCAGTGCAGCCATAGATGCGGCAAATGTTTTCAGCACCACATAGACGGGCGCTTGGCTGTTTTGCATAGCTTGGACAATATGGAGGCCAGCTAGTGCGCTACCACCAGGAGAGTTTTCAATAACAATAAAAATAGGTTTGGTTTTATCTTTATTATTAAAATACTTAATGCGATCTGTAATATAATTAGCCTTCCAGGAAGTAACCACACCATCTAATGATACAGCACGATCTGAGAGAACTAAAGTGCCATCTGGAAGTAGTGGGTCTTGTAAATATTCAGGATTACCATCTGCATATTCTGATCGTTCCTTTTTTGCCTTTTTTTCTTCAATTTCTGTACGTACTTGTTCTGTGTTTGTTCTCAGCAATAATACTTGATTTTGTATTTCTACATAAGTAGCATTAAATTTATCCATAGCCTGGGTCAATTTAGCCTGTGAGAGACTTACCTCAGCCATGATTTTATCACGCTGTCGATTGAGCTCAAGTATTTGCTTTTCGTACTCTTTAGTATTTTTTTCGTGTTCTAATTCCCATTTTAATGATTCTGCTTCTCTTTGTACCCTAATTCTTTCAATTTCTGCACGTATCTCAGCTAATTCGCGTTCTAGCCGAATTCTTATAAGAGCAGTTTCTATCTCCAGCTTTCTTTGTTCTTTCATCTTCTGCTTAAACTCTTTATCGTTATCTTCATCCTGTTCTTGAGATGATGAAAGTTCTTGATTATTTACACTTTGCTTTTGATTAGTTTGTTGAGTTGACTTTGAAGTATTCTTATTGGTACGCTTATTTGCTTCAAAAGCCGTTAATTGTACTTGAGCCGTTTGTGCATGATTGTTTGTAAATACTAGCGCTGCTACTATGATACTAAATAAGGGATTTTTGATTTGCATGGGTATCTAACTTACATTGGCTAAATTTAGGGAAATATAGAAGATTGTTGTCCGACTAGGATTCGAACCTAGAGTCTTCTGGACCAAAACCAGACGTGTTGCCGTTACACTATCGGACAATTACACTGTATTAGTATATACCATATGTTGTATGGCATTACAAAGTTATACATTTTTTTTAAATTGGAAATACTTATGCCAATTATATAGGTTAAATCTAATTTATTTTGGTTAATAAATGAAAAGTTGTTAAAATTGGGCCTACTAATTTTTTAAGTAGTTTATGCGGGCTCACATTTTTTCTCTAAGATTTTATATACTCATAGGATTATTCTATTTTATCCTTTCTCAATTCTTTAATATTGCAAATGGACAAGGTAAGTTGCTACAAGGACAAAATATGCCTTTAGTTTTCCCTCCATTATTAAAGCAGCAAGATAGAGTGGCTATAGTAGCTCCCGCTTGGTGGGCTATAGATAAAGATATAACATTAAAGCAAACAAAGGAGATCTTACAAAGCTGGGGCTTAGAAGTTATAATTGGTAAAAGTATAGGACCTAGATGTGGTCAGTTTGCAGGAAATGATAATTTGCGATTAAATGACCTACAAGCTATGTTAGACGATCCTACTATCAAAGCTATATTTGCTTATAGGGGAGGACATGGAACAACGCGCATTATAGATAAATTAGAATTTACTAGATTTTTACAATATCCTAAGTGGCTGATAGGATTTAGTGATCTTACCACTATGCATTTAAAACTTCACCAATTAGGAGTAGTATCAATTCATGGTGAGATGCCTAGGCATTTTCCAGATAGTCTTTATCAAAGCTCAATAAATAGCTTAAAATTAGCTTTGTTCACAGGTACTACAAAACTTACTGCTAAACCTAATATACATAATAGGGTAGGAGATGTTTCAGCACCAGTGGTAGGTGGTAATCTAATGATGATATGTGCTAATATAGGTACTGAAATAGACTTAGATACAAAAGGTAAAATATTAGTACTAGAAGATGTGGGCGAGCAGCTTTATGCCATAGACCGTATGTTAGTACAGTTGAAAAGGACAGGTAAATTAGCACATTTGGCTGGACTTATAGTAGGAAGTATGGTAGGCATGCAAGATAAAAAGCATATGGCCTTTGGTAAGTCTGTGCAGGCTATTATCAAAGAGCATGTGACAGAATATCAATTTCCTGTGGCTTTTAATTTCCCTATTGGACATAAGGCACCTAATATAGCTTTTATACATGGAGCCATAGGTACCTTGTCTGTCACAGAAGAATCAGTAGCACTTTCTTTTGATACTTAAATGGTCATTGTTAATTTATTTAAGCTACCATTAAAGCTCTTGTGAAACTTAACAAGAAAGTTTATGATTAACACAAGTTGCTAGAAATATAATAGATTTGCTGGCTAAGCTATCATCTATATTTCAAGATTTGTTATCTAATAATTTGTATTTGATTAGAGATCTTCTGAAACCTAAGGAATAAGCATAAATGTATAAATTAGGGATAAAAAAAACAGAAAGATTAATGGAAAACAGTCATCTAAAAACCTTAAAGCCAGAAGAATTCCGTCGCTTAACAGGCGTAAAGGCTGAGACCTTTGCCAAAATGTTAGCTATCATACAGAAAGCCATTCAAACAAAGAAAGCTAAAGTAGGGCGGCCTAATAAACTGAGTTGTGAACAAATGTTTTTAATGACTTTAGAATATTTAAGAGGATACCGCACATACTTCCATATTTCAAAAAGTTATGGAATAAGTGAGAGTAATTGCTATTATACCATCCGTTTTATTGAAGAGGCGTTAATTAAAAGTGGTCAATTCACTTTACCAGGCCGTAAAGCATTGTTAAAAAGCGATATGGAATATGCAGTAATCTTAATAGATGCTACAGAGAGCCCCATTGAGCGGCCTAAAAAAAGCAGCGATATTACTACTCAGGTAAAAAGAAACGACATACACTAAAGACACAACTAGTTGTCGATAAGCAAACGCGAGCCATAATATGTAGTAGTTTTTCAAATGGAAAGCGGCATGACTTTCGCTTGTTTAAGGAATCTAAGGTACATATAAGCCAGCATAGTCAAGTCATAGTAGATACAGGCTATCAAGGGTTAAAGAGGCTACATGACAAATCGCTTATGCCTAAAAAACGCAGTAAAAAGCATTCTTTGGCCAAAGCCAATAAGAGGAGTAATCAGCAATTAGCCAGCCAAAGGGTGCTTAGCGAGCATATAATTGGTATGCTCAAGCGGTTTAAAATTTTAGCGGAGCGTTACAGAAATAGGAGAAAAAGATTTGGGCTACGCTTTAATCTTATTGCTGGAATTTATAACTATGAACTTTTATGTTAAGTTTCGGAAGAACTCTATTGTAACAACCCTGGATTGCTTCGATGCTGCCTAGCAATAACTGACGGAAATCTTTCTATTTTATGGTTGCGTACCCTATAAAGGGTATTTCAATTCAACCGAAACTTACCTGTATAAGTGATAATCCAACCTATCCTAAATTTTTCAATCGGTTCATGTAAGCTTGTGCTGATTCAAATTTTTCTAACTTATAATCTTAATGCGTAATCTAGCTGCTAAGGAAAGACCACTTTGTATACAAAAATTGTCAATTTATCTTATGCACAGGCAAATTTTCAGTAAAAAGCCAAACAATTAATTTATAGTTAAAGCAGAAAATTAGTTCTGCAGTTACATAGCATGAGTAATTAATACTAGTTGTCTTATATGAAAGGTAAACCACCAACTTACTTTAAGCAAGTGTAAATGTTGATAAAAAATAAGCAATTAAGTCACGGTTAAACCAAGCATAAATTCCCCACTGACATAATATAAGTTCTTAGCACATCATTATTATATTAACATTTGTGCGCATCTTATATGTTTTACAAAACTTCTATTTATATCGTAATGGTAAAGCTAGTATAAGTCTTGTGTGTTTTCTTTTTTATCTCTTAAAAACGATTAATATTTATGTATAATAAAGTTGAATATATTGTCATAAATATGTTTGATAATATATATTTATGTATATAAAATGTAACTATGTTTGTAGAAAAAGCTAACGCTATTACTTTGATTTTAGTTAAAAAAATGCTAAAATACAATAAGGGGCTGCCTAACAAAGCAGCCCTTTATTTACAAAGTTTTACTATGGAGATTTAATGATTAATGGTATGTTTAGTTACAGAAATGTTTATCTGTTTCTAAATAAGCTGCTTTTAGAGTTATAGAAAACGTAGAGGAAAATACTTAAATTTTTATGCTTCTAAATTATCTTTTCTGTAAAGTATAACAATGTAATTAAAAAGTAAATTCAAATATAATAACACCAACAAAAACTTTATTAAAATGTGTAACCAACTACCTATAATAGTATGTATGTTATTTGCTCTAGGTGGCTGTACTGGTGGCAGTATGCCGCAGGAGCCTAAAAGTGAACCTAACAATAGACCAATATCCAATACAAAAGGTATTACTAATCGTACAACAACATTCAATATGCCTATTTTACAGCAACAGAGAGATAATTATATAGATAAAGATTTGGAAAAACTTACAGAGGAAGATAAGGCTATTTCAGATGGCCAACAAGAATCTAAAAAAATTAATAAGTATGATAATAAAATTAGTGATGAAAAGAAAATGTCTAAAGACAGTGAGGTAAATGTTGAACCTAGAATGAGCCAATCTGCAGGTGACATTTCAACAAGAAGAAGAAAGTTTCTAGAAGGAAGCAAGCTGGCAAGTTCATTAAATTCTATGAAGAGGACATTTAGTGATGGTATGGAGAAACTCAAAAAAATTGTAAAAGGGTAGTAGAATAATAAGAATATGTCACAGCAGCAATCTAATAGAAAAATAAAGCTTAGTGTTAAAATAGCAAAGTGAATGTTTGTATAACCTTTTATTGATATTTAGCATTAGCTAGAGTTACCTGTTGTATGCTTGTTAAATAACTATGTCTATTTTACATATTATATGAGTTGCTATAACAGCATTGGTGGTATATGGGAAATGTTATTAGAAATATTGAAGCTTAGTAAGTTTGAAGCTTTTTTTCGTGATTCAATGTATGTCTCTTATCAAAATTGTTCGAGGTAGTCTTGTGTAATGAACTTATGTATAAAAAATAAAGGTTAATATAGGAACAACAGTAAAAATTTAGGAGAATTGTCTTAGCCAAGTAGAATAATATAGATTGCCAACCTTTAACAAAAACCTATTCTATAGGTTGCTTGGTTAGCCAAACAGCAGGGTTAAGCTTCTGAATACCTTTCCAAATTTGTAATTGTAGCTCACTAACACCGTTTTTATCTGTATAAATAATGCCGATTGGTTCTTGTGACTGAACTTGCTGGCCTACTTTTACGTTGACAGAAGCTAGTTTAGCATAAACCGTATGATAATCACCATGCTGTATAATAATTACTTGGTTCATTCCTGGTACAAAAGAAATGGTTTTTACAACACCAGTAAATATAGCATGTACAGTGGCTTTCTCTTGTGTTTGTATGTCTATGCCTAAATTTTCCACTTGTACATTACGTAATACAGGATGCATACGTATACCAAATTTATTGCTAATAAATCCGGTTTTAACAGGCCAAGGTAATTTGCCACGATTTTGAGTAAATTGTGCAGCTAATGCTTTAGCAGAAGCAGATAATACTTGTTTATAAGTAGAAATATTGGATGAAGAGTTTGTCGGTTGCTCAATGGTTGGTGTTTTTTTTGCAAGCAGTTCTTTCTTTACAATATCAGAAATAAGTTTATCTAGACGTTTAATAGCTGCACTTTGTTGGTTTAATTCTTTAACTAACTTACCATGCTGCTGTTCTAATCCTATAATAATTTTACTTTGTTGTTGCTTTAATGTTTGTAATTCTTGGTGTTCTCTTTGTCTAGTTTGTAACAATAGTTTCTTTCTACGAATCTGTTTTTCTAGTTCTATACGTTGGGAGCGTAACTGCAGATCTACCTTTTTAATATCTTGAAAGTGTGTTCTTCTAATTTTAGCATATTGTTTGGTGACACGTAATCGTTGTAATAATGTGTGAAAGGAATTAGCTGAAAAAATGAAAACTAAGATATTAATATCATGCATCGATTTGGCACCTAGAAAAAGAATCTTAGCATACTCATCCTTAAGTTGCACTAATTCTTTTTGTAGCGTGTTTATTTTTTGTAGGTGGCGATTTAGCTGTTGGTTAATAGATTTTATTTCTTGTGTTAGGGAGTTAATAATTAAATTATTAGTTTCTATCTTTTTGTTAAGAGCTGTCAATTGCCCTGTATTAGTTTTTCTTTTAGACTCAGTTTGTGCTAAGATTCGGTTGATTGTTTTTATTTTCTCTAGTAATGCTTTCCTTTCTTGTTCAAATTTTACTTTACTAGCAGGAGCGGCCACGTAAGTAAGAGGTATGCACGCAAGTGCTAATACAACTATATACCAGTTAGAAAATATTTTACCGCTTATCATACTGCCGAGGAATATTAAAAGGGAAAGATAAAGGATGTCTTGAAAAACTTATGTCTTTATATTGCAAAAACAGTTTAAAATCTTTAAAGTAAGCTTTTAGGTTACAAAATAAAAGGTCCTGCTGACAACCTTTTTTGTACTCATAGGAGACATGCCATTTATGCTGTAATGAGCTATCTAGAACACTTAAACTTGCTAGTTGTTTGGTGTGTTTATGTAAGGTTGCTAAGCACTCCCAAAAATTTTGATGTTGTTGTAGAATGATTTGGTTGCCTAAGTGCGAGATTGTTGATTCTTTTTCTAGGCCGTGTAATTCGCCAAGTAACGCGGCCTGTATTAAACTATGGCTGCATGGTATATGCCAGTGTGCTTGTAAGCTGACATAATCATACACTTGGTAGGATTTATCTACATGGTTGATTAGTTCAATTCCAGCAGGTGTAAACCTCCCGCGAACAAGTTCAATTCCCCAACCATAGATTATAGAAAACCAAATAAGGTTGTCTCTCTCTATACGTATTTTTATATCACATTTATAGTCATTTGATTTTATTCGGTAGTTCGCTTTTGCAGTAATGGATATATACTTAGCCGATACGATGGATGGTTGAGAAGCTTTGTTTGTGGACACTCGAGTTCTAGTGGTTGTTTGACATCCTTGCATTATCCCCAATATCATAAATAGAATTATCGTATATAAGTAGAATTTTATATGACGCTGAGTTTGCATTGTTCTTATGTAATTCCTTTTTCGCTGTTTGCAGCCTGTATATATCTTTAGAGCTTATATAAAGCAAACTAGCGGCGGTTGCTCGTTTTGCATATTAAAAGTATGTAGATTTTACCATTTACCAATTTCTTGCTGAAACCTTTCAAAATTTATCTACATATGCTTCAATAATAGGTTCCTAATAATATTGATGGTTGGTAAGTAAAAGTAAGCTGGCCCTTGTTATCTATTGATTTTTAAATCTACTTTAAAATATAATTAAGGAATTTAAAAAATAATGGTATTATAGTCTCCTGTATCAATCTCTGTGCATTTGCCTTTTATATGTACATGGTTGCCTATCATAGAATTGGTAAGTATAACTTTATCAATGTTAGTATGCTCTTGTATAATACTATTTGTAATACGTGAACCCTTAATATGTGTATTATGGCCTACAGAAGCATAAGGGCCTAATACCGTATGTTCAAGTATTACTTTTTCTCCTATGTACACAGGAGGTATAATAGTACTGTTGTAAATTTCTGCAGAATTGGCTACCATGCCTTTTGTATTTTGTAAAAAGTGCAGAAAGCGTTGATTGGTATGTAAACAAGCTTCTTTATTACCACAGTCTAGCCATTCATCAATAGTTTGTGTGCTAAATTGGTGCCCTTGTTGTTGCATATAGGTTAAAGCACTGGTAAGTTGGTATTCTCCTCCCTTACAAATCTGCTGATCTATAATATGTTGGATAGCTTGTAAAAGTATTTCACCTTTTTTAAGATAATAAATACCAATGATAGCTAGGTCAGAAACAAACTCGGTAGGTTTTTCTACAAAGTCAGTTATTAAATTGTCTGAATCAACTTGGATTACACCGAAAGAAGAAGGATTTTTTACTTTATTGACCCAGATAACTCCTTCTTTACTGACATCTAATGGGAGGCTGCCTTTAAATAAAGTATCAGAAAATGCAACAATTACTGGTCCTTGTAGCAATGGTGCTGCACATGCAATAGCATGGGCTGTACCAAGTGCCTCTGATTGCTCATAAAAATGAGCTTGTGCACCTAGCTCGGTGGTCATCTTTTCTAGTTGAGACTTGATACTGGTTGGTAAGTCCTTTACTATAAAGCCAATATGCCTAATAGGGCCTTGATATATTAAATTTATCTCTTCTAAAAGGCGTTCAACTATTGATTTGCCAGCTATAGGAATAAGTGGTTTGGGAGTAGTAAGCGTATGTGGAAGCAGCCGCTTGCCTTTTCCAGCCATAGGTATAATGAGATTAAGCATGGTAACCTTATATATTATCTTTTATTGAATACCTGTGCTACCATATCCTCCCGCACCTCTATCTGTTGTTGATAAGCTAGTTACTGATGACCAGCTTATTTTTATATAAGGTGCTATTACTAACTGGGCTATGCGTTCTCCATCTTGGATGGTAAAAGGTTGGTCAGAAAGGTTGATAAGCAATACCTTAACCTCGCCTCTATAATCAGAATCAATGGTCCCTGGCGTATTAAGAACAGTTATGCCGTGCTTAAAGGCCAATCCACTTCTAGGTCTTATTTGTGCCTCTAAACCTTCAGGTAAGGCTATATACAAGCCTGTGTTTACTAGCACCCGCTGCAAAGGAAGTAAGGTAATGCTTTCTTGAATATAAGCCCTTATATCTAATCCGCTAGCGCCTTCTGTAGCATATGCAGGTAACGGATGATGGGATTGATTAATGATTTCTACGTTCATATAAAAGTTTTTTGCCAAGTTACAAAAAAAAGAGCTTTATAAAAGCTCCTTTGCTACAACGTATAGATAATAGAGTAAGTTATATAAAGTATACAGATATTACTTTTCCTTTTCAGCAGCTTGGATAGAATGTTCTAAATACTCTTTTCTAAGCTTGAGTAACTCTAATAATTTCTCCTCGTATTGTAAATCTCTTTCTAAATCTTCCTTTGTCTTTGTGCGGTAGCCAGTATAATTACCAGTGTCTATGTCTTTTATTTGAAGTTTAAGATTTTTTATTGTTTGGGCTTGTTCTTCAATTTCTCCTTTTGTTTCCTCTAGAATCATTTTTCTAAAAAAAAGTAATGGATCAGTGGTAGCTATTCCCCCCATTTTTAATTTCCCTCTTTGTTTTTGTTCTTGTTCTGCTAGTTTATTTACAGGACGTAGCTTCTCTAATTCATCTAGTAGTTGCTTATCTTTTTCAGTAAATGCCTTTTTCTCAGCGAGTCTCTTAGAGTCCTCCGATTGTTTTTTATTTCCACAGCTAGTTACTAATATGATAATCAATAGCAGGCTAGTAATTTTATAAATATAATTACGCATAAATATAATTTTAAAATAGTGGTAAGTTGGAGTTTTATTAGGCTACAAATTTATTAAGAGTTTGTTTTATAATAAGCGCCTTGTAATAGATCTCTTTCTAAACCTTAAATATTGCTTATTTTTATACAGTTTTACCTTATGCTAGTTAAATATTTATAGCTATGTTATTAAATTAGAAAGTTCTGTAAGTTTTTAAGTTTGTAAAAGTAAATATTTGATTTTCAATATATTACACTAGTAATAAACAAATAATAAACAAATAATAAACAAATAATAAACAAATAATATCCATTGTGCATACTGCATTTTTCATTGCTAGAAGAATAAGAAAAGCTAATAAGAAAGCATTTACCACGCTTGCTCAAAGGATAGGGATGCTAAGCGTTGCACTAGGGCTTGCTATATTACTTCTAGCATTTCTGGTCATCAATGGTTTTCAAAAAAATGTTGAGGAAAAACTTACAAGCTTTCAAGGCCAATATCAGGTATTCAAATATTCTTTGAGCAGATCTATTGAAGAGCCGCCAATACCTACCAGTAAAGTACAAGGGATCCAAGAAGCTTTTCCAAATCATATAAAATCTATTCAGGCTTTTATTCACAAGACAGTACTTATACAAAGTAAAGAAAATTTAGAAGGTATAATATTAAAGGGCGTAGAGCCTCAAGCTAAGTACGCACCATTTACTCATTATTTGGTAGCTGGAAATCTAATGACACCCAGACAATCTAAATACAACCATGAAATTGTATTAAGTACTACAACAGCAGCAAAGCTTAATGTTCAGATTGGAGATCAAGTAACCATTTGCATATTGCAAGAAACTCCTCGCTACCGAAAATTAAAAGTGGTAGGCTTATATACGACCCACTTGGAAGGGTTAGATGAAAAAATAGCCTTATGCGATATAAAGTTATTGCAACATCTTAATAATTGGCCCGATAACTTGGTCGGAGGGTATGATATATTTTTAAAAGAGCCACATCATAATACGTTATTAACAGATAAATTTCTTGATTGGCTCGGCTATGACTTAGATGTAAAAAATATTGAACAAGCTTATCCGGCAATTTATGATTGGTTGGCTATGATGAAAAAGGATGTATTGATATACTTAATACTTATTTTGCTGGTAGCCAACTCTAATATAATTTCTATTGTGCTTATACAAATTATGGAGCGTACTAACATGATAGGATTACTTAAAACCATGGGAGCCACTGATAGTTTAATATATCGTATACTGCTATGGAACAATATGTATTTAATTTTAAAAGGTATGTGGTGGGGAAATCTAATAGGTATTGGTTTAGCATTTTTACAATATTATTTTAAAATTCTGCAGTTAGATCCTACGTATTATTATATAGCTTATGTACCAATTGCATGGGATTATAAGACGATTGTAGTTATTAATCTGCTCTTATTTATATTGGTTAGTGCTGTACTGTTAGTTGCTATATCTATTATTGCTAAAGTAAAGCCCATTAAGTCTATTCAATTACGATAAATATTCGTTAGAAAGAACACTTATGGTTTATTCAGATGTTAAAGAATCAATTTTAATCAATTATAAAATGATTATAGTAAAGGAGCTTCCGAAGTTATAGATATAAGGTGACTAGTTCTTATTTTTGAGAAAGCTTATTGACTTGGGGACTTGCTTTCGGTTTTATAGATTGTAAGAATAGGTAAAATATACTCTATAAAAGAGGCGGAGTATATAATCATTCTACTTCTTTTAGCCTTACATTAATAACTGCTATAGAAGCAAGGATCATAATGATGCCTATATAAGCTTCTGCATAGAGCTTCTCGCCTAATATAAAGCAAGCAAATATAGTGCAAAATATAGGCTCTAACATTAGGATGATTGATACCTTAAAGGCACCCAAATGCCTCTGTGCCTTATTTTGTAACCAAAAACTTATACTAGAACAACAAATACCACAAAATAAAATAGCAATCCATGTTATTGGTTGAGTAGGGATTTGCAAGTTATTTCCTGGTAACAAAAATAAGATGCTAGAAAATGCTGTTATACTTGCCATTTGTATAAAAGTTGATAGGACAGCATTGTTGTTGGCTGAGTAAGCATCTAAAGCATAAATATATAAAGCCATACAAAGCGCGCATCCAATAGTATACAAAACACCTACTCCATTGGTGACTTCAAAATTGTGTGTAAGCAAACCTAGCCCACCTAAGCAAGCGACTGAAGTTGCTATATCTGTAAAACTAGGTATCCGCCTCTGTCTAATAAATTGAATAACTAAAATAAATACTATATAAAGCCCAGTTAAAAACCCTGATAAAGAAGCAGATATAGTTTCTAAACCGAGCGTTTGTAAAAATATAATACCTAGTTGCAAAAGTCCTAATATGATTCCTTGCTTGACAACTTTCCTATTTAATGAGATAGAGGAAAAGGCCATAATAGGAGCCATAGAGATTGTTGCTACAAGAAACCTTAAAAAAATAAAAGAAGCAGTAGAAATTTCTTGCAAAGCCAACTTAATAAATAAAAAGCTAGCACCCCAGAATAAGGTAGCAATAATCATAAATAACGTAGGCATATATAAGGAAAGTAAAAAAGTTACTTGTGTATATCCATAACCTGAAATGGAATTCGAAGATAAATTTAGTTAGTCGTATTAACAAACACAGCTATATTTATTGTTCAATAGAGATCTTCTGAAACCTAAGGAATAAGCATAAATGTATAAATTAGGGATAAAAAAAACAGAAAGATTAATGGAAAACAGTCATCTAAAAACCTTAAAGCCAGAAGAATTCCGTCGCTTAACAGGCGTAAAGGCTGAGACCTTTGCCAAAATGTTAGCTATCATACAGAAAGCCATTCAAACAAAGAAAGCTAAAGGAGGGCGGCCTAATAAACTGAGTTGTGAACAAATGCTTTTAATGACTTTAGAATATTTAAGAGAATACCGCACATACTTCCATATTTCAAAAAGTTATGGAATAAGTGAGAGTAATTGCTATTATACCATCCGTTTTATTGAAGAGGCGTTAATTAAAAGTGGTCAATTCACTTTACCAGGCCGTAAAGCATTGTTAAAAAGCGATATGGAATATGCAGTAATCTTAATAGATGTTACAGAGAGCCCCATTGAGCGGCCTAAAAAAAGCAGCGATATTACTACTCAGGTAAAAAGAAACGACATACACTAAAGACGCAACTGGTTGTCGATAAGCAAACGCGAGCCATAATATGTAGTAGTTTTTCAAATGGAAAGCGGCATGACTTTCGCTTGTTTAAGGAATCTAAGGTACATATAAGCCAGCATAGTCAAGCCATAGTAGATACAGGCTATCAAGGGTTAAAGAGGCTACATGACAAATCGCTTATGCCTAAAAAACGCAGTAAAAAGCATCCTTTGGCCAAAGCCGATAAGAGGAGTAATCAGCAATTAGCCAGCCAAAGGGTGCTTAGCGAGCATATAATTGGTATGCTCAAGCGGTTTAAAATTTTAGCGGAGCGTTACAGAAATAGGAGAAAAAGATTTGGGCTACGCTTTAATCTTATTGCTGGAATTTATAACTATGAACTTTTATGTTAAGTTTCGGAAGAACTCTATTATTATTTTAAAACAGCAGATTCTACCTCTACTTGCCACTTATTGTTGCATGCTATACTATTTTGTAATTAATATTGTTTAGTAAATACTATAGATCTATATTAAGTCAGCACATTAGTTGTGTTTGTCAATTCAATAATTTTTAAAAGAAACAGTACTATGGCAATGATAGGTAAAAAGGCTCCAGTATTTAGGGCGCCAGCAGTAATTAATGGAACAGAAATTGTTCAAGATTTCTCTTTAGCACAATATTTAGGCAAAAAAGAGGTAATATTTTTCTTTTATCCTAAAGATTTTACATTTGTCTGTCCCACAGAGCTCATAGCGTTTCAGAATGCGTTAGGTGAATTTGAGCAAAAAGGGGTAGCAATAGTAGGCTGCTCTACTGATACAGAAGAAACGCATATAGCATGGCTCAATACACCAAGGAATCAAGGGGGAATCATGGGAGTTACTTATCCAATTGTTGCTGATATAGCTAAAACCATATCTGCTAACTACGGAGTGTTAGGAGGGGAGTGGGAGTATGATGAGGAAGGTGGTTTTAGTTTTTCCGGTCTACCAGTTGCCTATAGGGGTACTTTTTTTATAGATAAACAAGGTATAATAAGACATGAGTCTATTAATGAGTTGTCGCTTGGTAGAAACATTGCAGAATTACTACGCATTGCAGATATGTGGCATCATGTAGAACAATTTGGTGAAGTTTGTCCTGTTAATTGGACACAAGGACAAGAAAGTATGCAAGCTACACGTGAAGGAGTGTCATCTTACTTAACTAAAAATATGGATAATAAGTAATTTTAATTTTTATATGGATGGGTGATTTAAGGTTCTGGTAATGCTTTATAGATTATAGAAATAGCTAGGCATGTATACTAGGGTGTGTCACACAATTAAAAGAGTATGTAAAATTAGATATAAGAGAGGAGAATAGTGTAGTAGGGGTATCATGATCTAATAATGATAGGTTTATATGCGAGGCTATGCACTAACAGACCAGCAATGGGAAAAGACAGAGGCCTTTTGCCAGACAGAGCAGGAACAGTAGTACCAACAGCTGATAATAGTTGAGGCAATGCTATACCGTTACCGCGCTGTTATATTTTGGCGTGATTTACCTGAAGGCTTTGGAGCTTTTAGAGTGGCTCATATATGTTACGCTAGATAGAGTAAAAAGGGTGTTTGGCAAAAAGTATTTGAGATTCTTTCACAAGAGAGCGATAATACATATCACATGCTTGATTCTACATATTGTTAAATTCCATCAGCAGCATAGCGGGGAAAAAGCCTTAACAAACAAGCGATCGGCCACAGTCGAGCAGGATTGAGCACAGGAATACATGTATTATGTGATGGAAAAGGAAGGCGTATTGCCTTGCACCTAACAGGTGGAGAGGTACATGATTTGCAAGGAGTCGATATATTAGTGGAGAAAGTAAATGCATCTGCTTTATTGGCTGATAAGGATTATTATGCACAAAAGAGAGTCTTAGCTAGCTTACAAGAGAGCAATCGTGTAGCAATCATACCATCTAAGACTAATCATAAAAACAAGGGATGTTATGATAAGGAGCTCTGTAAATGGAGGTACTTGATAGAGCATTACTTTGCTTAGTTAAAGCAATATCGAGCTATAGCCACGTGCTATGATAAGCTAGCAATAAACTTTTCAGGTGGTATTTATTTGGATGCTTCTTCTTTGTGGACTATTTGTTGACACGACCTAAAGTAAGTCTAAAGATGTAGTTAAAGTATTTAGGTACTAGCCAAATAATTATGTCAACTTATATATTGGTAAATAGAGACATCTATGTGAGATTGTTATAAAAACTAGGCTCATATACTAGTACTATACTGATCAATTATATACATGTAGACTGTTGCTTACTATTAGCTTAGTAAAGGCTATTTTTTATGTATTATTGAATAAAATCAATAATAATTACACAAAAAGATTGCTTTTGTTTGAAAATATTGCTAACTAGGGTTCCTTCAATGATATTTATATCATTAGAAGGTAGCTCTAGATACAAATTGTAGGTTATTATAGATAATTTGCTCAACTCAATTTATTATATTATTAAGAAGCAAATAGGCAGAAAATGGGCTATTTAGTAGTTATGTGCTAAATAATATGTTTAAACTCGATAATTAAAATATGGAAAACAATAAGGAGTTTGGGAAGATACGCAGTATTATATTCCCAATTTATACTAGTGAGTTAAGGAAATTTATTCCACTTACATCAATTTTTTTCATCATTTCTTTTAACTATTCAATATTGAGGAGTTTGAAGGATATGTTTATCCTACAAAATACAGGTGCAGAAGTTATCTATTATCTAAAAGTATTTGGTGTAATGCCATCTATTATATTGCTAACTATCCTTTATTCTAAAATCAGTAAAGGAGTAAGCCGAGATACTAGATTTAACATAGTTATAGCCTACTTTTTAGTATTTTTTGGTATAACTTATTTTTTCCTAATTCCTAATTTAGAGAGCCTGAGATTAGATAATTTAGCAGACAGCCTAGAACAAAGTATGCCTAGACTTTTAGGTTTATGGGACGCTATTAGATATTGGCCTTTATCACTGTTATATATCAATGCTGAGGCTTGGGGTACATTAGCTTTAAGCGTGCTCTTTTGGACATTTGTGAACGAAATCACACCAATTTACCAAGCTAAGCGTTTTTACAGTTTCCTGTCTATAGGCGCCAGTATAGGTCTAATAATAGCAGGTACTATGATCACAACTTTTAAAAATAATTTTAATGCTTTATTAGGCTTTGTGGTTGTATTTGTGGCTGTTCTATTAGTTATCTACAACATCTTTGCACAAGACATTAGAAAAAACCCAACTATTTATCAGGTAGAGCAAAAGCCTAAGAAGAAAAAAGTAAAAACCACTTTCTGGGAATCTATTCAATTCTTAGCTAAATCACGATACTTAGCACTTATATCTATATTAGTGTTAAGCTATAATATGTTTATTAGTCTTTTTGAGGCTATCTGGAAAGCAGAAATAAAAGAACTTTTAAACATAACAGGTGACCAAAGCATTTCTGCTGTAATATATGGGGCACAGGGAATTTATGGTGGTATTGCTACTATTATCCTCACCGTTTTCTTCTCAGCTCCTATTATGAATAGAGGCTGGCGTTTTGCTGCTTCCTTTACACCAGTGGTAGCTCTAGTATGTACAATAGTATTTTTCTCATTCTTATATTTCCAAGATTCGCTTGGTGCAGTAACTACGATGCTCAATACAACACCTATTATGATGGCTGTTATGTTTGGATTAGCTAATGTAGTATTTATTAAATCAGCAAAGTATATACTGTTTGATCCTACTAAAGAGCGGGCTTATATACCGTTAGACGAAGAATCAAAAGTAAGAGGAAAAGCAGCTGTAGATGGTGTAGGATCACGTTTAGGAAAAAGTCTAGGATCTTTTCTTTTAACTATGTTCTTGGTGCCTCTCTTTGGGGATAATTTAATAGTAAATGTAAGATACCACGTTTTCTTTATCCTTATTGTAATACTTGTGGGCTGGCTGGTAGCTATTAACAAGCTAAGTGTCAGATACAATAAGTTGACTGAAGAGCAAGAAAAGCAAGAAAAAGAAGTATTATAATATTAATATCTTAAAGTGGCCAGACTACAATTAGTTTGTCCATTACCTATTAAATTCAAAAAGCTGTCTATAAAGAATTATGGACAGCTTTTTTTATGCTTGCTAATAGATAGTTTAGACAAATATATTGTTATGGTGATTAGTAACTTTATTATAAAAAGCAGAAGAAATCTCTATACTTTGCTAACAATATTCTTAAATCTTCCATAATATTGCCAATAAACTATAACCACCAACTGTTGTTATAGTATTCTTAAGATATATATTATACATGCTTGCTCAACAATAATACTCTTCTAAAACCCTGTAAAATCTATTTATAGGTGGATTTAGAAAAAGCCTAGTATTTTCGAATAGGTTGATAGACCACTTTTAACTAAGGCGTGTCAACAATTAAAAGAGTATGTAAAATTAGATATAAGAGAGGAGAATAGTGTAGTAGAGGTATTATGATCTAATAATGATAGGTTTATATGCGAGGCTATGCACTAACAGACCAGCAATGGGAAAAGACAGAGGCCTTTTGCCAGACAGAGCAGGAACAGTAGTACCAACAGCTGATAATAGTTGAGGCAATGCTATACCGTTACCGCGCTGTTATATTTTGGCGTGATTTACCTTGAAGGCTTTGGAGCTTTTAGAGTGGCTCATATACGTTACGCTAGATAGAGTAAAAAGGGTGTTTGGCAAAAAGTATTTGAGATTCTTTCACAAGAGAGCGATAATACATATCACATGCTTGATTCTACTATTGTTAAATTCTATCAGCAGCATAGCGGGGAAAAAGCCTTAGCAAACAAGCGATCGGCCACAGTCGAGCAGGATTGAGTACAAAAATACGTACCCGTTCAGGGGTCTACCAAAGACAAAACCGTTGTTTTTAGGTGAAAAACCCCAGTCATATATGTAAATACAACTAGCTACCAAGTATAAAAGCCACTATATACCAACTGTAAAAAGTAGATTTAAAAGTTGCTTGGTAAATAAAATGGGGTTTCTAAGCTAAATTTAGAGGATGTAGACCCCTGAACGGGTACAGGAATACATGTATTATGTGATGGAAAAGGAAGGCGTATTGCCTTGCACCTAACAGGTGGAGAGGTACATGATTTGCAAGGAGTCGATATATTAGTGGAGAAAGTAAATGCATCTGCTTTATTGGCTGATAAGGATTATTATGCACAAAAGAGAGTCTTAGCTAGCTTACAAGAGAGCAATCGTGTAGCAATCATACCATCTAAGACTAATCATAAAAACAAGGGATGTTATGATAAGGAGCTCTGTAAATGGAGGTACTTGATAGATCATTACTTTGCTCACTTAAAGCAATATAGGGCTATAGTCACGTGCTATAATAGGCTAGCGACCAACTTTTCAGGTGGTATTTATTTGGATGCTTCTTCTTTGTGGACTATTTGTTGACACGGCCTAGTAGATAAGTAGTTGGTCGTAGTTTTTTTTAAAAATATTGTTCAGCAGATATCTAAAGTAATTTTAAAATAAACCTAATTTGCTTAACAATACTCTTTATAGATTTGATATTTTAAAATTACTATATCTAATAGACCGAATTTTGCCAAACATAAATTTAATTTACTGAGAAAGTGCTTCTGCACCAGCAGCAATTTCTAGTATTTCATTAGTAATAGCTGCCTGCCTGGTTTTATTATAAGTAATACGAAGTGATTTAAGTAATTCTTCTGCATTATCAGTTGCCTTACTCATAGTTGTCATTCTTGCACCATGTTCAGAAGCAGCAGATTCCAGTAATGCCTTATATAATTGTATTTTTAAAGTCATTGGAATCAACGTTTCAACTAAACTGGCTTTAGAAGGTTCATAAATGTAATCTACATGGTTATTGTGGCTAGGAGATGCTGGGTGGACAATAGGTAAAAAAGGTTCTAGTTGCACAAACTGACTAGCGGCACTTCCAAATAAGTTATAGATTAATTCTACTCGATCGTAAGTATAGTTAAGAAAAGCATCCATAATAAAGCTTGCAACTTCACTGATATCTTCAAACTGTAATTGGCCAGCTAGATCTGTATAAGTGGTAATAAGGTTATAGTCTTTCTTTTGAAAAAAATTGAGTGCTTTTTTGCCAATTACAAGTATATCAATTTGAGTAGGCAAGAGATCTTTGAACTGGTTAATATATGCTTCTGTATTTTTTATAATGTTAGCATTGAAAGAACCGCAAAGCCCTTTATCAGAACTTATAACCACTAGCATAAGCCTCTGTATTGTTCTTTTTTGAGTATAATGTTTAGTTAATTCTGCTTCCGTACTATAAATGACATGGTTGAGAATATCCGACAACCCTCCTGCATAAGGACGTAATTGTAGCAGCTGATGCTGCGCTTTTGTTAACTTAGCAGCAGCTACCATTTTCATAGCCTTAGTAATCTGTTGGGTAGAATGTACAGAATTAATACGGCTAACAATCTCCTTTATATTAGGCATACTTATTTAAATAAAAATTAAACACACTTAGCTGTTAATAGAAGTATCATTTACATAGAGCTGAGCTAAGTTTTTTGCTTCTTCAGCTAATACCTGTGCAATTCCATCAGACCACTCACCGGCTGCAATTTTAGCTAGTACACCTTTATGCTGAGATTTTAAAAGCGATAAATAGGACTTTTCAAATTCTGTTACTTGAGATAAAGATATCTTATCCAAGTACCCATTAGTAGAAGCATATAAAATGCAAACTTGTTCTTCTAACGTTAATGGATGATGCAGACCTTGCTTAAGTATCTCTTGGTTTTTTCTTCCCCTGTCAATCGTTCTTTGAGTGGCTACATCTAAATCAGAACCAAATTTGGAAAAGGCTTCTAGTTCTCGGAATTGTGCTTGATCTAACTTTAGTGTTCCTGCTACCTTTTTCATTGCCTTAACTTGTGCTGCTCCGCCTACACGTGATACAGAAATCCCTACATTGATAGCAGGACGAATACCTGCATTAAATAAGGCTGATTCCAAAAATATCTGTCCATCTGTAATAGAAATTACATTGGTAGGAATATACGCTGAAACGTCTCCATTTTGAGTTTCTATAATGGGAAGTGCTGTTAATGATCCTCCTCCTTTTACCTTACCTTCTAGCGAAGGAGGTAGATCATTCATTTGTTGAGCTATATCATCATTCGCGTTTATCTTAGCTGCTCGCTCTAGTAGACGTGAGTGTAAATAAAAGACATCTCCTGGATAAGCTTCTCTGCCTGGTGGGCGTCGTAGCAGTAAAGAGACTTCTCTGTATGCTACTGCTTGTTTGGATAGGTCATCATAAATAACAAGAGCTGGCTTTCCCGTATCTCGGAAATATTCTCCTATAGTAGCACCTGTAAAAGGTGCAAAGTATTGAAGTGATGCAGCAGTTGCTGCAGGTGCAGCCACTATGGTAGTATATTCCATAGCACCATACTTCTCTAAGCTAGCCATAACGCTTGCTATGGTAGAGGCTTTTTGTCCTATAGCTACGTAAATGCAGTAAACTGGATTACCTTGCTCGAAATAAGTACGTTGATTAAGAATAGTATCTATTGCTAGCGTAGTTTTACCAGTTTGCCTGTCTCCAATAATAAGCTCTCGCTGCCCTCTTCCAATAGGAATCATAGCATCAATGGCTTTAATGCCTGTTTGAAGTGGCTCAGCAACAGGTTGTCTATAAAGTACACCTGGAGCTTTGCGTTCTAAAGGCATTTCATATAATTCCCCTTTAATAGGTCCTTTTCCATCTATAGGCTCACCTAATGTATTCACCACACGTCCTATCATTCCTTCTCCTACGTGAATAGAAGCAATTCTCTTAGTCCGCTTGGCAGTAGAACCTTCTCCAATACCCTCTGCATCTCCAAAAATAACTGCTCCCACACTATTTTCTTCCAGGTTAAGTGCTATTGCCTTTTTACCATTCTCAAATTCGACAAGCTCTCCTGCTTGTATTTTAGTTAAACCATAAATGTGAGCTACGCCGTCACCGACTTGCAGTACAGTCCCTACTTCCTCTAATTCAGTATCTGTTTTTAAGTGGGCTAGCTGTTGCTTAAGCACTGCGGCTACTTCATCAGGTTGTAAATCTACCATAGGTTTTTATTTATAATAATGAGAATTTAGAATTAGCAAAAAGATTTAATTAATACTCAGCTATAGAATACTGCTTTTTTAATTTATGTAACCTAGTTGCTAAACTATTATCAAGTTGTTGATCTTCTATACGAAGTACAAACCCTCCCTGGATAGAAGGGTTTACATATTCCTTTAATATTACTTCTTTACAAGGCACTAAGGATTTAGCAAGATTCTTGAAATACCTAATTAAATCATCAGACAATCTAAAGGTTGTTGTGACACTGGCAGCTTTGATACCTCTATAAATATAATACTGTTCCAAAAACGTATCTATAATGGTAGGTAATATCCCTTCTCTTTTTCGATGGCTTAACAGTTTTAACAAATGAAAAGTTAACGGATGTATCCTAGATTGAAAGATACTAGTTAAAATAGCTAGCTTCGTTTCATTTTTTATAATAGGATTATGTAAAACACGGAACAAAGTTTTATGAGATTTACCAACTTTTTTAAAAAACAAGGCATCTTTATACACATGGTCTAGCACACCCATATCTATAGCTTGTTTGAGCAAAGATTTAGCATATCTAGACGCCACTTGTATGTTTGAAGTATACATTTTGATTTTGAGGTTAGTGCCTAGTTTTATTGTAATACCATTATCAGCTAACAAGAATTACCTTAGTTAAGGTGGGTTTCTTTTATTAGCCTACGTACTAACTCTTCTTGTTTATTTTCGGTATTTAATTCTTTTTCCAGTAATTTTTCAGCTACTTGCACAGATATTAGGAATATTTCGTGTTTAAGTTTGCCAAAAGCTATTTCTTTTTCTGTATTAATAACCTCTCTTGCTTCTTTTAATACTTTATCACTTAACTGCCTGGCTTCCATTTGTGCTGTTTCAAGAATATCATTTTTAGTAGCTACTGCATCACTAATGATCTTCTCCCTTTCTCTATTAGATTTTTCTAACAGTTTTTCTTGTTCTGATTTCAGTTGGGCTAATAGCTGCTTAGCTTCTTCTGCACCCTTTAGCGCCTCTTCTATATGCGTTTCTCTTTTTTTAAGTGTTTGCAGGATAGGTTTCCATCCGAATTTACCTAAAATAAAAAGGACAAATAGAAGCGTTATTGTTTGCCAAAAGATAATCCCAAAATCAGGTGTTATTAAATCCATATTGTAAAGGGTTTGCTTTTAATTATATCTATTTTGTAGCAATTAGCAAGCAAGTAAGTACACCAAATAAGGCTACTCCTTCAATTAAAGCGGAAGCAATAATCATAGCTGTTTGTATTTTACCGCTAGCTTCTGGTTGCCTAGCAATAGCTTCCATAGCTGAGCTGCCTATTTTACCAATACCAAAGCCAGCAGCTAATGCTACAATACCAGCGCCAATACCAGCTCCCAACAATGCTAAACTTGCATCAAGTAACAATACAGGATAATTCATAAGAAATTTATTTTAAAGGTTATACAAATATTTAAAGTTTATATAAATTAAACATCTATACATGATTTAATCATGTGTTTCTACTGCCATACCAAAATATATAGCAGACAAAAGTGTAAATATATAAGCTTGTAAGAAGGCAACCACTAGTTTTAACAAAAACATGAAGCCACCAAAAGGTACACTTACCATTCCTACTAACACAGTTTGAAAAGTAAAGATAAGTCCAATTATGCTTAAAAGTATAATGTGGCCTGCTGTAATATTAGCAAAAAGACGGATCATAAGTGAAAATGGCTTGGTGAATAAACCCAATATTTCTACTGGTACCATAATAGGAGCAAGCCATTTGGGAACCCCAGGTGGGTTAAACACATGTCCCCAATAGTATTTATTACCATGTACGTTGGTAATAACAAAAGTAAATAAAGCTAATGCTAGTGTTACTGATATATTGCCTGTTACATTTGCAGCCCCTGGTAAAAGGCCCATAAGGTTGTTGAGCCAAATAAAAAAGAATATACTAAGCAAATAGGGCATAAAGCGCATATACATACTTTGGCCAATATTAGGAATGGCTATTTCATCCCTAATAAAATAAATTATTAATTCTAACAGCCCCCAAAAACCCCTAGGCACTCTATATACATTCCTTTTATAACGCTTGGCAGCTGAAAGTATAATTGCTACAAGCACAATTACACTTATAAACATCGAAGCTGCATTTTTAGTAATAGATAAGTCGTAGAAATGATGAGCTGGCTTAAGTGCTATAATTTTATCATGATTATCTAGTGTATAACCTCTGTAGGCTACTCTGTTGTGGTTCTTGTCCCAAAAATGATTAGAAGAAAAAAACTCTAATCCACGATCTTTGGAAATAATGATGATAGGAAGGGGAAGAGTAATATGAGTTTTACCAATTGTAGCAAAATGCCACTCATGAGCATCACCAATATGATGTAAAATAAAATTGTCTTCCTGTGTTTTGGCCACTGCTTCATGCTGCGAGCATAAGCAGCTAATAAGTAGTAAAATACCAAATCTATACTGGTTGATCCAATGCAAGCCCTTATACAAATCCATTTAGCAATGTTTTAATTCAGTCTAATTTCTAAACTAGCAAGTTAAGTCCATTTTAGCAATATTTGCTGTAATTTTTGAACGGTTGATTTAATTCTATTATAGTTGAGTTACTACAACCTTTAATAGTGCCTATATAAATATTTCAAGCTTTTAAAATGCAAGCAAGTAACCCAAGTTATTCCTATTTTTAAAGTGCAAACTTAGAAAAAAATCTTATTAATCACACTTTTGTAAGTACTTTCTCTTAGGTTCATACTGCTTCTTTTTCTTTTTCATATGCGTATATGTTTGTTCTATTGTGAAACGATATAGGCTTATTCATAGAATGATACTGGCTTCTATTTAATTTTAATTGTAGAATAAAAGCTAACATTCTTGAATATAATGCTTGTTTTTTCTGTAATTTACTTTTTTACTTTTTATGAGCATCCGCGGCAAAAGCTAATTGCTTACCTTAAACGTATTTGAGCAATGAGATGTATCATCCTAAATTCTTAATCCTGCCTGGATAATAACAACTATCTTTGTTCCCTTTTTACTTTGGTTGTTAAAACATATTATAGCTCCTTTGCAGCTTTTTCTTATATAGTATATAAAGCACAATAGTGTATCCTGTGTCCTAGGTTTGGCTAGTATACACCTAACTTATTCAGGAACTTTTATGTTTTCAAAGAGCTTTCTTATGCTATCTTCTTATATACTATTATACTATCGTTAGTGCTAACAATTATATTGCTGACTCAGTTGAGCTTAAACCACCTTTGCTATGGACATCTATTAATTGTTATATTTTGGTATTGTTAAATTAAGATAGGCAGCTGATTATTTAGCTTGGCCATTAGCAGGTTGAGCGATTTTTCTATCATGTGCACCTGTTTGCTATAGCATTTTCCTTTACGCTTAAATCTTGCTAAATAGTGCCTCATTAAGCTATTATATCCTTCCACTGTATAAGTTTCTGATTTGCTTTGTCGGTGTTTATCTTTTGGAATAAACTGCTGGTAGCTTTTCCAATAATCACTACAATACAGCTTGCCTATATCCTTGACGCGCTCCCATAACTTCAATCCGGTTTGTGTCGAGCGATCTCCACACACATATGATATAAAACGCTTGCTCAATCTATCAACAGCTATCCATATCCAGCAGTAGACTTTTTTGAACCCACATATGTGTGTATTTCATCCATCTCGACTATATCTACTTGATCTTGTCTTTCTGGTAAACTTACTTGATCTCCACATGCTTTTACCCATTGATAGACTGTTCCATAGCTTATGTTGAGTATACGGCCTATAGCTCGAAATCCTAATCCTTCTAAGTATAATTGCAACGCTTTTCGCTTAGTAGATACAGGTTTAACATCTGATTTGTGACTAACTGTGTAAGGGAAACGGCAACTTTTACACTGGTAGCGCTGTCTACCTCTAACAATTCCATCTTTACAGCTTTGAGTATTATTACATCGAGGACAATTCATACTTTTTCCTCTAACTTACTAATCCTATCCCAATTTAACAATACCAAATTTTCAGTCCTGGTTATGGATTTTGTCATTTCCAAAACTGGAAGAGCATCTGCTAGGCTATCTTTACTTGGTTTTTGTAGGAGCAGAGTAGGGCAGTTATGTGGGTTGCCTTATGGATGAGAGTTGGTATAAGTGTGTAAATTTTACTCTTTTTAAACTCTTTTGTAAGTAATCTTTCTTATATCTTATATGGTAAATTGGTAAATCAAGCTAAACTACTTTTGCTTGATAAAACAGAAATATAATATGACAACATAGCGTAGAGGTATTATGAAATACAATATGAGCTATCTTACTGTAATTAATATTAACAATACTCTTAAGCTATGTTGCCATTTATGCAGCTAGCTTACAATGTATCTACAATCTGCTCTGTAATGCCAACACTTGAGAATCCTCCATCATGCATCAGATTTTGCATGGTTACCATTCGGCTTAGATCAGAAAACATTAGTACAATATAATTTGCACAATCTTCTGCACTAGCATTTCCTAATGGAGACATACGTTCAGCATATTCATAGAATTTGTCAAACCCAGGCACACCACTGCCTGCTGTAGTATGAGTAGGTGACTGAGAAATAGTATTAACGCGAACTTTTTTATTTTTGGCAAATCTATAACCATAACTTCTGGCAATAGATTCTAACATGGCCTTTGCTTCTGCCATATCAGAATAATCTGGGAAAGTTCTTTGTGCAGCAATATATGAAAGGGCTACAATAGATCCCCATTCGTTCATAGCATCTAATTTTTCTGCAGTTTGTAATATTTTATGAAAAGATAAAGCAGAGATGTCTAGTGTTTTTAAAAACCAATCATAATTAAGATCGCCATATGAACGCTGTTTTCTTACATTAGGACTCATGCCAATAGAGTGAAGGATAAAATCTATCTTGCCGCCTAAAACTGTCATAGCTTGTTCCAATAAATTTTCTAAATCAGCTACTACGGTAGCATCAGCAGAAATGATGGTTGCTTGACATTCTTCTGCTAATTGATTTAGCTTGCCTAGCCTTAGGGCAATTGGTGTATTGGTTAAGACAAAGTTTCCACCTGCGGCTTTTATACTACGTGCAGCTTGCCAAGCAATTGAATGCTCATCCAATGCACCAAATATGATTCCTTTTTTTTCCTGTAATAAGTTATGTAACATACTTACCTTAATTTGAAGAATTAAACTTAAAATGTTTTATATTATTATGAAGGGGATAAAGTTAAAAGTTTTACCTTTATATTTAACCTTTTATAATTGATTCATTTAAAATTATGCTTGATAAAAAGCGTTGCGATTGGGTTAAGCCACCTGAATTTTACATACGTTACCACGATGAAGAGTGGGGCGTACCTATATATAATGATCAGCAACATTTTGAATTTTTAGTTTTAGAAAATGCCCAAGCAGGATTGAGCTTTCTTACTGTGTTAAGTAAGCGGGCAGGTTATCGACAACACTTTGCTGAATTTGATGTGCATCAAGTAGCTTCTTTTGGAGAAGAAAAAATCCAGCAACTTTGTAACGAATCATCAATTATCCGCAATAAAAGTAAAATTGTGGCTAGTATTAGTAATGCTAATCAGTTTATAAGGATTCAAGATGAATTTGGAAGCTTTAATAATTATATATGGAATTTTGTAGAAGGTAGGACTATTGTTAACTATTGGAATGCTATTAGCCAAGTGCCGGCATATACTCCATTAGCTGAAAAGATCTCTAAAGACTTGAAACAGCGTGGCTTTAAGTTTGTGGGTAGTACGACTGTATATGCTTATATGCAAGCAGCAGGACTTGTCAATGATCACTTAGTTAACTGTTTCCGCCACCAAGAATTATTTGCATTAAGTAAAGATAGAAGGTAAATGATATACTGATGTTGTTTGATAATTTTCTGTTGAAAATAAATATATATTTGACCTTATATATTATTGATTATAAAAAAATGGAATTAATGATGATAAAATCATTATAAAAAATGTTTACTTTTGAAGTAACTATGTTATTGTTTAACAAATTATAGATCATGGCTGTAGATACTAATAATAAACCCCAAAGTGAAAATAACAATGATTTTGGTTTACCTAAAGCTGAGTTTAAGCCTATAGAGTCTACAGGCAATAGTCAATGGCTTAAAACAACTATTATTATTGCTGGTATAGTACTTATCATAGGTGTAGGTATTGTTTTTTGGTTATTCCAACGTCCATCTTCCAATACTAAAAATGATTTTATGTCCAATACCTTAGAAAATCAACAGATGGAAGAGGAGGAAACCGAGGACGTAATGTTTAATACTAATACTGTAGATGTCACTAAGACTACCACAGTAGAATCAACAAAGCCAAAAATTGAAATAAAGGAAAATAAAGACACTGTTATTGCTAAGAAGTCTCAAGAAGCAGCTACCAAAAAAGGCCAACCGGCAGATTCAGATGATGCCGCATTAGCAGAACTAGATAAAATTTCTGATAGCTTTATTGCAAAGCCAGAACGTAAACCATCGAGCTTTATCGAGCAGTTAAGGGCTGGTGAGTTTGATCATAAAAATGTAGAAAAAGAGGAAATCAATGAAGAGGAGCCTCCTATTATGACTATCAATGCCCCTAAAGGCCTCTACTATGTGATAGTTGCTAGTCATATTGATATGGACTTGGCAATGGATTATGCACAGAAAATTGTACAACATGGAACCCATGTAAAACTTATTACTCCTACAAAAGATCATTATTTTGTTCGTGTAGCTGTAGCTCAAGAGAAAACATTTGAAGAAGCTACGCACAAAGCAGAAGGTTTAAGAACATCTTATGGAGAAAGTGTATGGGTAATGAAATATTAAACAAGTTATAGTTTAAAATTTATGTATATTGTATGCCCTGTTATATTGATAAGTGGGTATGCAAAGTATATTAGAAAAAGGCCAAATTAAATTTATGTCTATTTTAGAACTTTTACTGAAAGGTGGGTGGGTGATGGTTCCTATTTTTTTATTATCCATTTTAACACTTTATGCACTGATAGAAAGGTTGATTATATTAAATAAGGCTGGCAAAGTCTCTCAAAAATGGCTGAATAACCTTTATAATCAAATACTTACTGGGGATATAGAAGAAGCAAAACTCCTTTGTGAGCAAAAGCATACAGCTATTACAAGTGTAATTCAAGCAGGGCTTGAAAATTTACCTCATGAGCCTCAAAACTTAGAGAAGTCTATGGAACTTGCTGGGCAAACTGAGATTTATAGACTAGAAAAAAATTTATCTTTGCTTGGAGCTGTAGCAGGTATTGCACCTATGTTAGGATTCTTGGGTACCGTGTTAGGAATGATTCAAGCTTTTATGGCTATGGCTCATACCACTACAGCTATAACACCTCAGTTGCTTGCTGGCGGTATATATGAAGCTATGATTACTACGGCCGCTGGTTTAGTTGTAGGGATTTTAGCAGACATAAGCTATAAATATATACTTACTAATGTAGAAAGAGTTAGCTATAAAATAGAGCAAACAGCTAGTCAGCTTATAGAAATTGTACAAGAATCTTATAAACTACAACAGACTAAGAGGATCAATGAAGCTTAAAGTTAGACATAGGGTCAATACGCAATTCAGCATGTCTTCTATGACTGATATTGTATTCTTATTGTTGATCTTTTTTATGCTTACAGTTTCTTTTGTGACACCTACAGGCCTAGTAGTAGATTTGCCAGCTAGTCATAGTGCTAATACACTAAGTCCACAGATCCAAATAACTATTACCTCAAAGCTTGATTATTATATAGATAATGAGCCTGTAAAACTAGAAGATCTTGGTAGTATATTACAAGAAAAAATTTCTCAAAAATCTAACTTAATTCTTCTGCAGGTAGATAGGTCTATACCTGTCCAGCATATGATTCAAGTCATTGATATAGCCAATTCACTACATGCACAAGTATCTGTAGCTACTAGGCCTGATTGATAATGAAGCATACTAAGCAACAAAATTTAAACGATAGCTTAGCCCTTATTTTGTCAGTGGCTATTCATGGATTGCTTCTTTTAGCTGCTTATTATTTATCCACAGACCATGCTGCTATAGGTTCTAGTACAGCTTATAAAATTGAATTAGATCTGCAAACTTTCCATCAAACATTGAATCAGCCTACCAAAGAAGCTGCTGTAGATAAAATACAAGATGCCTTGCCTAACATAACCCAAGAAGTTGATGTTGAGCCAACTACTCCTCAGGATGCGCCTATACCATTACCTACTGAAAAAGGCAGTCCAGAGATAGTACCACAAGAACAAGCACTAGAGGAAGTTAAAGATATTCCTGCACAAATCGAACAAAAAAAGGAAGAACAGCCATCTATTGACAGCCGCGGGATTTATAAGCCTAGTGAAGATAAAAGAACAGGTGCTTCGTTAGAATTGGTGGGTTGGATCTGGGATACTGTGCCACACCCACAAGATGATACAAACGAGATTGGTAGGCTTGTATTTGAAATTATAATTGATGACTCAGGAGAAATTATTGCTATAAAAACCTTAGAAAAGACGGTAAGCCCATTAGTAGAACAGTTGTACAAAGATGAGGTTGCTAAGCTGACTTTTAGTAAGACAAGTAACAATATAGCTTATGCACCCACTTCTACTGGTAAAATTACATTTATCCTTCAGTATAAATAATTGTATAAGTGCACACTAACGTATAGGTAGTACGTGTGCGGAGTTCAAAGATGGTAGGCATGTATAGAACTAATAGAGCAGTTGTAATGTGTATGCTTCCTTAAATTGACATAGAACCTAGCTAAAGGAATATCTATTTAAAATTATTAAATTTTATTTGTTAGGCCCCTTAGAAGCAGCTTTTGCCCTCATTCATGTTGCATTTCAGCGCAAAAACTAATAATTTAGTGGCTTTACTAAGCAGCCTTTGTAGTTATACTTGATTAGTTAATACACTTGAATGAAACTATAAATTATAAAATCTGCTTGATAAGTTAGATAAATTATTTAAATTTGATGACTTAGCTTTCTATTGGGTGTTTTGTTAATTGTTGCAACCCCAATTAATAAGCTTATAGTATATTTTAATAGCCTGTACATAAAAAGTGGATACATTAAGTTATAAAACACAATCAGCTAATAAGCAAACCATCGACAAATCTTGGATTCTTGTTGATGCCAAAGGCCAAACTTTAGGAAGATTAGCTAGCCAAATAGCTGCTATTATACGTGGTAAGAATAAGCCTTATTTTACTCCCCATATAGATTGTGGAGATAATGTTGTAGTTGTCAACGCAGAAAAGATAAGGTTGACCGGTAAGAAGTGGGATAATAAACAGTATATTTCTCATACAGGTTACCCAGGAGGCCAGCGGATAACTACACCTCGTAAGCTTAGAGAAGAATTTCCTACGCGTATGATAGAACATGCTGTACGCTGCATGCTACCTAAAAATAAACTAGGTCGTAGATTATTTCATAATTTATTTGTATATGCTGGCCAAGATCATGCACATAGTGCTCAGCAACCCAGAGAAATTAAGTTAACTTACTAAATCCATGGAAATCATTAATGCCGTAGGCAGAAGAAAGACATCTATTGCTAGAATCTACCTTTCTAACGGAAAAGGAGATATAAGCATCAATAAAACTTCTTTGGAAAAATATTTTCCTTCTGAGGCTATTATTACTCTAGTAAAACAGCCTCTTCAGCAAATTGAGGCAATCGACCAATACGATATTAAAATTAACGTAAAAGGTGGAGGCTTTAAGGGACAAGCAGAAGCTGTTCGTTTAGGTATCGCACGTGCTTTATGTGAGGTAAATCCTAGTTTTCGGCCTAGTTTGAAAAAAGAAGGGTTTCTCACTAGAGATTCTAGAATGGTAGAGCGTAAAAAATACGGTCATAAGAAAGCTAGAAAAAGTTTCCAATTCAGTAAACGTTAAAATAATATCGCATACAGACTCATACATGATTACACTGACTCAGAAAGATTTACTTAAAGCGGGTGTACACCTAGGTCACTTGTCTAGAAAATGGAACCCTAGTATGGCTCCCTTTATCTTCATGGAAAGCCGTGGGATACATATTATTGACCTTAATAAGACACTTTCCCAGCTTCAGGAAGCAGCAGATACTTTGCAAGCTGTGGCCCGTTCTGGTAAGAAGATCTTGTTTGTGGCCACCAAAAAACAGGCTAAAGAGCTAGTAGCACAAACTGCTAAGTCACTTAATATGCCTTATATGACAGAGCGATGGCTGGGTGGTACTTTGACTAACTTTATTACTATCCGAAGACTTATCAAAAAACTAACTTCTATGGAGCGCATGATGAAAAGTGCTACCTATAAGAATATGGCTAAAAAGGAGCAGTTGATGATAGCGCGCGATAAAGATAAGCTAGAAAGGGTATTAGGTGGTGTTCTTGACTTAACCAAACTGCCTGGTGCTTTAGTGGTTGTAGATATCATGAAAGAAAGTATTGCCGTACAAGAGGCTAGAAAACTAGGTATACCTATTATAGCACTTGCTGATACAAATGTAGATCCTGATCTGGTAGATTATCCTATCCCTAGTAACGATGATGCTACACCTGCTATTGAACTTATAGTTCGTACCTTAGGTGAAGCTATTAATGAAGGGTTATCTATGCGACAAGAAGATAAAGCTGCTGAAGCACAAGATAAAGACGCTCAAGATACTGAAGATAATAAAGGAGCACGTCCTAGAGGAGCAGAGAAAGTTGCATATAGTGATGCAGATTCGGAAGAAGATAATGCGTACGGTATAGCGGTTAAAGCCTCCAAAAATAAAACTGCAGAACCTGTAGAAAGGTTTAAAAAGAGTAGGACACCAGTTAAAGGAAGTCGACCTATTGGTGTAAGTAAAGCTGGGGATAAGCCTAAAAAATAAAGTGCCGAATAGGTGCTCTGTAAATTTTCCTAGTAAAATAATAGCAGAGCACAAAGAGATAAATTACTCTTGTAAAAATTATCAGCTTAGTGTTGATAACAAAAATTGGAATAGCAGGTTATAAGCTATTATAATACACTTCTCTTAGACCCATAAGAGTCCAATTAGAGTAATTATACATAGATAGTAATTGTAAAAGAAAATAAGCATTGTAAATATTATGGCTATTACAGCACAAGATATCAATAAATTACGGCAACTAACAGGCGCCGGTATGATGGATTGTAAAAAAGCACTTACAGAAGCACAAGGTGATATTGATAAAGCTATTGAGCTACTTAGGAAAAAAGGACAAAAAATAGCTGCTGCCCGTGCCGGAAGAGACACTACAGAAGGATTTGCATTAGCCGATGTCAATGCATCTGCTGATCATGGAGCCATCATAGCATTAGGTTGTGAGACAGATTTTGTAGCTAAAAACGATTTGTTTCAACAAATAGCACAACAAATTTTATCACTTGCCTTAGCTCAGCAACCAGCCACTATCGAAGATTTAAAACAGCTCGAAATAGACGGACTTACAGTACAAGAACGTATTACAGAATTAGTGGGTAAAATGGGCGAAAATATAACATTAAGTGCTTATGAAACCTTGTCTGCAGAAGTAGTAGTTCCTTATATACATACAGGTAATAAATTAGCGGTTTTAGTTGCTTTACAAGGCGCTAAAGGAGAAGATGTAGTAGTAGCGGGTAAAGATGTTGCTATGCAAATTGCAGCGCTTAATCCTATTGCCATAGATAAAGATGGTGTTTTTACTAGCGTTATTGAGCAAGAATTAGCAATTGCTAGAGAACAAGCTATTCGTGAAGGTAAGCCAGAAGCCATGTTAGAAAACATTGCACAAGGCAGGCTCAACAAATTCTTTAAAGAGAATACATTAGCCAACCAGCCTTTTGTAAAAGATAATACTTTGACAGTAGCACAATACTTGACAAAAATTGCTGCTGGCTTGGTTGTCAAGAATTTTAAAAGAGTATTAGTAGGAGCCTAATAAGTTATTGATTTTAATTTTTAAACTTCTATTTTTCTTATTTTATTATGCTATGGTACATTTTGCTACCATAGCATTTTTTATTCTTATTGATACTATGCTAGTTATCAATAATAAATTCATTCGGCTATGACTACCAACTGTGTATATCTTCGTAAGCTGTTTATTGATAGGTATTATTTTTTTGTTTGAAAACTACGTTGGGATAATAACATTAACCAAATTAAGTTCTAGAAACTGACTGTGAACGTTTGCATACTAGTATATTGCTTGTTCTTGCTTACTAAGTAGCTTATTACCCTCTGTAAATTTTTTGCACCTAACTACTGGTAACATGCGTTATTTTTTGGAAATAGCTTATCAAGGAACCCACTATCATGGATGGCAAATACAGCAGAATGCCACTTCCGTTCAAGCAGTTATTCAAAAAAAGCTAACGCAGCTATTATCAACTAATATAGAAATTGTAGGGAGTAGTAGGACCGATACTGGTGTGCATGCACAGCAACAATTTGCACACGTAGATATGCCTTTTACAATAGATATTGATAAATTAAAATATAAACTTAATTTAATAGTACCTTCTGATATTGCAATATTAGGAATTCACCCAGTCTTACCAACAGCTCATTCTCGTTTTGATGCACTCAGCAGAACATATGTGTATAAAATATCTTGCACTAAAAATCCATTTATGCAGGCAACAACATATGTTTTTAGAAGGGTGTTAGATTTAGAGAAAATGAACGAAGCAGCAGCTATACTTAAAATATATAAAAATTTTGAGAGTTTTAGTAAGGTAGGCTCTATTACGGACCATACGTTGTATCCTAACCTTTGTAATATCATTGAAGCTCATTGGTCGACTGGTAGTAATGACCAACTAATTTTCCAGATTACTGCTAATAGATTTCTTAGAGGTATGGTGCGAGCTATTGTAGGAAACTTACTAGAAGTAGGCTTAGGGAAATGTAGTGTCAAAGATTTTGAGTATACCCTAGTACAAAAAGATCGTAACCTAGCAGCTAGTTTAGTACCTGCTTGTGGGTTAACTTTGGTTAATGTTACTTATCCCGATACTATATTTACAGTATAAAGTATTATTGGCAATTCTCTTTTACATGTTGTATGCTTAATAAATATAAGTCACCTTACAAAATTTTAGAATATAGGCTGCTTAGCAAACTATTTCATTTTATAAAACCATATCAACTGGTTTTTTACATACTTATATTTCTAACACTTGTTATAGGTATTGTAGAGCCTAGTAGACCATATATGATACAAATTGCTATTGATAAACACATAGCTTTGAAAGATCATATAGGTTTATTGGTTATTATTCTATGGATGTTAGGATTGTTATTCTTACAAACACTCTCTCAATATATTCTTGTTTATTTATCTGATTGGCTTGGCCAGCATGTGGTTAAAGATATACGTACAAAGATCTACACTCATGTTATCCAGCTAAATGCTACCTTCCATAATAACACACCTGTCGGAAGGCTTGTAATGCGTAATATTTCAGATACAGAAAAGCTACTAGATGTATTTAGCCATGACTTTGCAGCAGTTTTAGCAGATTTGCTACAGCTTATAGCTATGGCTGCTTTTATGCTTTATATCAATTGGAAGCTAGCACTCTTAAGTTTGACTACTGTACCACTACTGATAGCAGGGACTTATCTTTTTAAAAAGAAGATTGCAAGTGCTTATAAGGAAGTAAACGATGTAGCAACTAAGCTTAATTCTTTTATACAGAGCCGAATTACAGGCATGAGTATCATACAGATATTTAATAGGGAGGACGCAGAGCTAATAAATTTCAAAATGCTTAATGAGGCTTATAGAAAGGCAAATGATAAATCAAACAAGTATTATTCGCTGTATTATCCATCTTTAGAAATTATGCGTGCCATTGGTATGAGTTTACTAATCTGGTATGGTGCTAAAGGTGTTATCAATCAAGTAACCACGTTAGGTAGTCTAACTGCCTTTCTAATGTATATCAAGATGTTTTTTAGGCCAGTCTCCCATTTAGCAGAACATTTTAATACATTACAAATGGGACTAGTTAGCAGCGGCAGAATTATGGAGTTATTAGACAACAAGGAAATAGTAAAAAATACCGGTACTTACCAGCCACAACATATCCAAGGCAACATTAGTTTTAAAGGTGTTTGGTTTGCTTATAAAGAACAAGATTATATTCTTAAAGATTTGAATTTTGAGGTTGCAGCCAATAAATCTTTAGCTATAGTAGGAGCTACTGGAGCTGGTAAATCCACTACTATCAATCTGTTAGAAAGGTTTTATGAGCCTCAAAAGGGAATTATTGAAATAGATGGAGTAAATATACTAGATTATGAAATACATAGCCTACGTAAACATATAGGGTTGGTTTTACAAGATGTATTTCTGTTTTCTGCAACCATTTATGAAAATATAACCTTGGGTGATCATACTATTTCTAAAGAGCGTGTTGTAGAAGCAGCTAAAATGGTAGGTATTCATACATTTATTCAACAACTACCAGGTAACTATGATTATAAGGTTGGAGAGAGGGGCATATCGCTTTCTATGGGACAAAGGCAGCTTTTAGCTTTTGCACGTGTTTTAGTATATAACCCTAGCATTATCATTCTAGACGAAGCTACTGCATCTTTGGACACTGAAAGTGAAAAACTAATACAACAGGCTACATTGACAGTGCTAGCTAATAGAACAGCTATTATTATAGCTCATAGACTAAGTACCATACAACATGTAGATGATATATTGGTACTTGATAAAGGGGAAATTAAAGAGCAAGGAGCCCACCAAAGCTTACTAGCAAAAGATGGTTACTATGCAGCATTACACAAGGTTCAGCAACAAATAGCTTAATTACTCATAACTTTTAATAAGTTTGAGAAGTTGTTTGCTAAATAAATAACCTAAGTTGCTAGTTGAGGAAAGCTTTATTGATTTGAAAAGTTAGCAAGAATAAGAATATTTTGGTCAGAAAACCTCTGAAGGTAACAGCATGAATCTTCCTTAAGAAAAGGCCTTTAATACCACTAATGCTGGTCTCTATCAATTTTCGCATGCGCTCTTTGAGATAAGCCAGAGAAGGCGTATCCTGTCGATGAGCATTCGCTTTACGTTGAGAATAAAGCTTAATCCTATCATCAGCCAATAGCCAATATATCTTCTAGATGGTAGTTGGTATAAGCCGAGTCAGCATAGAGTACACTACCAGCTGGCAAACAGAAAGATAATTGATGCACTCCTTTAACATCTGCTTGACTGCCAGGCACCATTGAGAATCCAACTGGAATACCACTACTGGTTGTAATCAATTGCACTTTAATGCCATAAAAGTAACGGCTTATAGAGGCTTTGTAGCCTCTGTAAGCCTCACCTTACAATAATTTACATCGGCGAGTATGTATGTTATCGCACACAGCTAAGGGAAAGGAATCCAACACAAAATCCTTACAGAAGGCTACTTGCTTGATGAGATTACCTATTGTTAAAAAGAGGGTCGTTATCTCTTGTCCTATAGCGTGCAAACGGCGATTGTACCTACTTTTATCGAGCATGTTAGGGATAAGCGTAGTAGAGTGCATAAACGATCGAGCTTTGTCAAGATGTCCGCCAAAGTATAACGCTGAGACGATAGCTGTTGTTAAGACCTCTGCATCTGACAATTTCCTTTTTCTATCTTCTTGATAATGCAAACATTTGAGTAAGTCGTCAATAAATGTGTATATTGCTATTGATTGGTCAATCATAATGACCTCTGGTTTATTGGTTTATACAAAAACAAGATCGGAGGTTTTTTTATTTTTTTACTTATCAATCACTAGCAACTTAGGTTAAATAATTATGTACACTTTCAAATTTGATTGTCATCTAGTCTCTTTATTCGTATAGTCTTTGCTCATATTTTGTAATATCCAATGGCTTAATATCGGATTCATGTATTTGAACAGATTTTAGCTTGCTTATAAACTCTAATAGATTCTTTCTGTTTTCACTATCAGGTTTAAAATAAAAATTTGGGTTATCTTCTATTTCATAATCCATTTTGAGGATAACTGTCGCAAAAGGCTTCTTTTTGAATGATGTTAAATAGTAATTTAAACCCTTTTGATTAATGGCTTTTATGATTCCTCGAGTAACTTTATTAAAAATTAAACCATATTCAAAAGGAACTTGAATGACATCACAAATTGTATCAATGGTAGCTATATCGGTAGGCCTTAGTCTTCCAGATTTTAGCGTTACAACAAAAATTATTTTATAATTGCTATTCTTTTTTAATGCTTCTTCTATCTCTTTTGCAGCCTTCTCTCGAGTTTGTTTATAGGATAAACCAGGTGTATCAATATATAAGGCATTCTGATATTCATGTTCTTGGTTGTAAAGGGTTGTTCCAAAACTCATAGATACATCAGAGTTGAATACTGCTTGTTGAAAAACAGAATTACATAAAGTACTTTTTCCAACGTTGGAATTACCTAAAAATAAAACAATTTCAGAGGGTTTAAGTGTGTGAGAAGTAGCTTCAGTAGGTTTGCTACAACCGCAACCATTTACTACAAGTGAAATGGATAGCAAGAGCAATACTTGTATGTTGGCTATGGTTTTATAAATGTAAATATGCATAAATTCTAGTTGTATCTTATTTGTTATAGCTTTGTATACTGTCATAAAAAGAAGCCTCAAAATTATTAGTATTAATCAGAAAATTTACACTTTTGTAGCTTCCTTATTTTAGTAGAACACACTAACTTTTAAACAAGTAAATTACAATTCTGTGTGCCCCCCAGGATCCGGATTACATGTAGGGCCTGGTCTATGAAAAATACTTTTTACAATACCACCCACAATAGCACTTCCAATAGCAATTCCAACGTCACCTAAGAAATTTCCAACTTTACTCCAAAAGCCTTCCCCTTTTTTAGCTAATTCTTCGTTTAATTTATTAATTTGTGCATCCAGATCTCTTATTTGTCTCCTATTTTCTTCTTTAACTTTGTTAAGCTCTTCTTCTAGCTTCTTATTTTTTGCTTCTTGTTCTTCGATCTTTTTCTTATAATCCGTAGTATCTAGTGGAATAATATTGGATTCATGTATTTCAGTAGCCTTTAGCTTGCCAAGGAAATTTAATAAATTCTTCATATTTGGACTATTAGCACTAAAATACTCACCTTCCTCGTCTTCCATGTGACTTTCCCTCATAAGCATAGTTGCCGATGATGGTTGTTTAGTAAATGCTTTAAAGTAACCCTCTGATAAGCCAAGTTGTATAAGATTCAAGATGAACTCTTCAGTGAGGTTATTAATATTATTATCTAAGCTTATACTATACTTCTTTACGTATGATTCTACTCCTATACCTATTATTTTTTTCCTAATTCCTGGAGTAACCTTGTTGAAAATTAAACCATATTCAAAAGGAACCTTAATTGCTTCGCAGACTGTTTCAATGGTAGCCACATCTTCAGGGCTTAGCCTTCCACCCTCTAAAGTTATAACAAAGACTATTTTGTAATTGCCATTATGTTTTAATGCCTCTGTTATTGCTTTGCCAGCTTTCGTACGAGTTTCCGGATCTGCTAGACCTGGTGTGTCGACATATAGCTTTCCTTCATGCAGATATTGCTGTTTATTGGTTGTCATTCCTGTTAAAATAGATACCCCGGAGTTAAATATTGGCTTTGAACTTTGAAAAATAGAGTTACATAAAGAGCTTTTTCCAACTCCTGGGTTTCCACAGAATATAATAACCTCCTTCATCCCACCCATCAACCAAGGTTTATGTATTACGACACTTTGAGGTTTGCCTTTTTGCTCTTTAGAGAACTGAATTTGTATACGCTTTTGCTGTGTTTTTCTATCTAGCTTTGCTAAGCTCGCTAGCTCTACCCCTTTTTCTACAACTACATTTACTTCATTATAAATTTTATCTTTTTCATCAAGGGGGTTTACTTGTACAGTTGCCTTAATTTCTTCTTGCCCCTCGTAAAAAGAAACTAAATGCCCCCCATCTGCTGTAAATTCTTGATCTAGTAAATCCTGTATGTTAAACTCTTTTTCGCTATTTAATGGTGCATTGGAAAAGCCTGAGCAGTTTTGTAAAAACAAGCATAGCACTAAAATACGTACTATTATATGTAAGGAGTAAGTATGTTTCATAATAGTCTAAGTTTGTTAGTAGGAAAGTATGCTAGTAATTTATCGTGAATATCCCAAATAAAACTTCAATAATTATTTTTTTAATATGTTTTAAAAGAGCGTACATCCTCCATCATCCTGCTCTGCTCTTAATCTGCTAATCCGTGCATTTAGTTCGGCTACTCGTCTTCTATGCTCCTCTTCTATTCTTCGGTTTTCTTCTTGTATTCTTCTTCTTTCTTGTTCCATCTGAAAAGCTCTTATCTTATAGTCCACTGTCTCTAATCTTTCAATGTCAGACGAGCGTATTTGGTTAGATCTCAATTGATCAAGAAAATTTATCAAACTTTGTCTATTTTGGCTGTTCATTTCAAAATACCTATTATCTTCATCTTCTATCTCTTCGTCCATGCTAAGTATAACTGTTGCGTAAGGTATTTTTTTAAAGGATTCAAGATAGGAGCTTAAACCTTTCTGACTAATTTGGTTTCTAACGCCTTCACTAATTTTGTTTATAACTAAACCATACTCAAAAGGAATTTTGATTGTTTCGCAGACCGTATGAATGGTATCTATATCTTCAGGTCTTAATCTTCCAGCTTTTAATGTTATAACAAATACTATTTTATAATTACCGTTCTTTTTTAATGCTTCTTCTATCTGTTTACCAGTTTCCGTACGAGTATTCGAGTCTGCTAGACCTGGCGTGTCAATATATATCTTGCCCTCATACAAATACTCCTGTTTTTTTGTGGTCATCCCTGTTCTAATAGATACTCCAGATTCAAATATTTTTCTTCCAAAAATAGAGTTACACAAGGTGCTCTTACCAACTCCTGGATTACCGCAAAATATGATAGAATCTTTTGGTTCTGGTTCATTAATATTTAAGTTTTCTAGAAATTGTATTAGTCTCTTTCTGCTTTTATTACTAGATTCTAAATATACATTCCCTTCATCTTCTATCTCATTATCTTTATTAATTATAACTGTTGCACAAGGCCTTTTGTTAAAAAGTATCATATAGTTGTTTAAACCTGTTTGTTTAATATTTTTTCTAACTCCTTTAGTGACTTTATTAAAAACCAAACCATATTCAAAAGGTGTGCTTATTGCGCTACGAATTGTATTAATAGTAACCAAGTCAGTATACTGTATTCTTCCGGATCCTAGCGTTGCAACAAAAACTACTCTGTAATTCTTATTACGTTTTAAAGCCTCTTTTATTTCTGCAGCGGCTTGCTGTAGCATTTGCATGTCTTGTAATCCTGGTGTATCAATATATAGTTTGCCCTCATGCTGATATTCCTGTTTTTCGGTAGTCATTCTTGTTCTAACAGATACTCCTGATTTAAAAACAGCCTTTTGGAATATAGAATTACATAAAGTACTTTTCCCAACTCCGGGAGTACCATAAAAAGCAATAACTTCTTTTCCTCCCCCCACCAGCCATGGCTTATGTACCACTACACTTTTAGGTTTGCCTTTCTGCTCTTCAGCGAACCGAATTTGTATACGCTTTTGCTGCATTTTCCTATCTAGCTTTGCTAAGCTAGATAGCTCTACTCCTTTTTCTACAACAACATTTACTTCATCATAAATTTTATCTTTTTCATCAAGATAATTTAGGTGTACAGTTGCCTTGAGCTTTTCTTGTTCTTGATAAAAGGAAACTAAATGGCCTCCTTCTGCTATAAATTCTTTATCTAATATGGGCTGTATGTCAAGCTGTTTATAATGTTCTTCTATACCATTTAGAGGAGTGTTAGCGAAGCCAGAACAACTTTGTAAAAATAATCCCACAATCAAAATGCATGCTATAAATTGTAATGAGCAAGTATGTTTCATAGCAAACTTAATTTGGTTTATGTGGAAGTATAATAGTAAATATTTTGTATACACAAAATAAAACAAATAAAAAATATACTATAAAAAATAAATTTATGGGGCATCATAGCTTATTGTTCCTACAATGCGCACAAGCTAGGCTGTAAATATTTGGCCCAAACTAAAGCTTTTACGGTGGTGAAAGCTAATCCCTAACTCAAAGATAGCTTGGTAATGCTCCTTGGTAGGGGACATATTAATATTCGAATTATAGCCAGGCTCATGTTCGGCTAACTCTTGCATATACTCGTCTCGATATACTTTAGCTATGATAGAGGTTGCAGCTATAGGATTACAACTCTCGTCTCCTTTTATAATACATTCATGATTGATATAAAGAAAACTTAATAAATTATACTTTCTGTGCGCAGTGTAGGGCTAGTAACAGCACTTTACTTAATGTTGTATAGCTATAATTTTGAAAGATTTGCTAATGTTAAAAAGGTGGCCTCTTATTGTGGGCTAGCACCTTTTGAATATAGTTTGGGCGCAAGTATTAAGAGCAAAAAAGTACATCCGATGGACAACAAGCTACTAAAGAAAAACCTACATATGTGTGCTATAAGCTCAATTAAGAACAATACAGAAATCAAGGTTTATTATGATTGAAAGGTAAAATAAGGAAAAAATAAGAAGAGTATAATCAATGCTATTCGCAATAAAATACTCCGCAGGATATACGCTTGTACAATAGACCAAAGAATGTATGAATATAAGCAAGTAGCTTAACTAACAGTTCTAGAAAAAATCTTCAAATAAAGTTGGCTTTGTCATAGAAATCATCACACCCAGCTATTAATTTAATAGGTTGTGGTCATATGTTAGCAATGGGTGGTGATATTTCTCCATCAATTAAAACTTAAATTAAACATACTATTTTACCTTTTACCCAATACTGCTAAACTTAGCTTTTCTAATTCTCTTGCTATAGTTTCTAATCCTAAATTTTTAGCTAGCGGGACAAAGAAATTCAAGGTCTCATTGGCTATATGTTTTTGCTTGGCAAGTGAAGAATGACCACTGATAGTGCGCATGTTATGTAATCTATCTGCAAGTTTCACAAAAGCGGCCCGCTCATCTTCATAATTCATCAAACGATAGACATTCTCATGGTCTACTGAACTTACTCTACGCAAATTATCTTCTAGGTTGGTTACTTTACTCACTATAAAAGCTACTTTTTCTCCAAATATAGCCCTGATTTGTATGAGCGATAAACTGGTATCTTCTACCTTATCATGCAGTAATGCTGCTACCACTGCATCTTGATCTTGGCAGTATTCCAATAAAATTAATGCTACAGCAATAGGATGCGTAAAGAAAGGTTCGCCTGATTTCCTTTTAATGCCTGCATGGTATCTTTTAATAGTATCCAGTGCCTTATTAATAACCTTACCATCTATCTTTTTCCCTTTTATTTTATCCATTAACTCTTTTTCAAGCTCGATAGCCAATGGATGTCTTACTTCTTCTCCATCTACTTCTACAGGCTCTCTTAATAATTCCATTACTTTGCCTCTTACTTCTCTTACATTCGCCGGAAGTACATACACCTGCATGTGCTCGTTGTCTAGATTGGCATACCCATAATGTGCATGGATGATACGAGCATTTTCTATTAATTTACCTTTTCTAGTATGTTGACTTAACAAAGGCAGTTGATCGATCATATAAAGATCTTTTTTAGTCGGTATATCCTTTTCTATGGTAATGGTAAATTTTAAAGCTGCTAATTGCCTGGTATAATCTTTAATATAATCTACTCGATGACCTAGCTTGGCATCTTCTACTATCACGGTGATAGGTTGATTCGATAGGTTGTGCTCTTGAATATATAAGATAGCGTTGACTAATAACTGCTTGAGTTTTGCTGCATCGCCATGAATGGATTCTTCTTTTGTCAGTCTTTTAGTTATCCATTGAGTCATGTTATCAAGCTCTTTGAGCTTAAGAATATCTTTAACTTCTAACAAAAGCTGATCTAAATTAATTGTAGTTACTTCTAAACGCATATAATCTGTCATTCGGTAGATGATTTGTTGTATATAAGCAGCCGTAGTATCATCAAATAATCTTTTTTCATCCTCACTTAGTTCTTTTATTATTTGTTCTCTATAGCCTAAAATTTCTGCTAGCTCGTTACTCTTTTCTTCATACAACCTAGCTAGATAAATATTTTTACTTTCTAATTTCTTCTTATTCTCTTTAAATCTAAAGATGGCAATTAGAAAGCTGCTCAGTAAAAGGATGCCATAAACCACTTTGAATTCACCCGCCAGATCAACATCGCTACAATGTAAGTTGCCGCAATATAGATATAAGACCACGCTGCCTATAGCCATGCCTGCAGTTGAAAGCAGCAACATAAGTGGCCAAGATAGTAGAAAAGCAGCCATAACCAGATTCAACATAAAAATCATCACTTGCACTTGGTGAAAGCCGCTCATCAGGACTAAAATGGTTCCCACAACAAAGAGAATATAAAATATTCCTATCGGCCAAGCAAAGGCAATAAACCATTTAGCTTTGAAAGTAGGCGGCCATGCCGGATAAGTTAGAAAACCAGCTGTTGCAATTAAAACAGAATGTACGGCAAAGTCATAGAGCTTTTGGTGATGGGTAACGATTGCTTCTGGTATGGTGAAGAATGAAGCATAAGTAGCTCCTATTACATAAATAGCAAACAACGTATAAACAACTTCATAAGTCGGAAGATTCTTTTGTAGATATGTATAAGTATGGGGATGCTTAATAGTATAAACGAACCTTCTCCAGCTTTCCCAGCGGCTTTGTCTAGCTGCTAAAAGCGGGCCTTTCTCTTTAATACCTACCCAGCCCCCTTTTTCTTGTAAAACATAATGGCTGATCATATAAAATAGCAAATTAGCCATCATACCTGGCATCAGGCTACTGATATCTGTATGAGCTAAGAAAACGTTCCACCCAACAACAGTTATAAAACCAGCTGTCATGCCTATAAGAACTGCTCTATTACTGCTACGAAAACCAAAAATAGCCAGTAATAACGGTACGGTCACAATAGGCATATAAAAACTCCCCGAGAGCAATAAGAGTTCTAATAAATCTGTAGTATGGATGGCTAGTGCTAGCGCACATAGCCCCAATCCTAGGGAAAGCAATCTAGTTATTGTAATAGATTCCACCCAATCACTTTTACGTGGCTTAATAATATCATTCACAGCTAACACAGCCGCAGCATTAAGATCAGAGTCTGCTGTAGACATGGCCATCGCTGTAATACCAATTGCAATAAGCCCTTTCAGACCTGGATAAGCATATTGGTTAATAAGGTGATTGACAAGCCCGCTAGGCTCTAAATTAGGATTATCTGCAAGCAGTAAAATAGCAATCCAAGCTACTGATATAATCATAATCAGGGTAATGCCTGCTGCGTAAGTGAAAGAGGACTTAATTTGTTCAATAGTCTTTGCCATGGCTATCCGCTGAAATATAGGGGGATTCATACCAGGAATAATAAAATATAACATTAAAGCTAGCGCACTTAACAATTTAGGATTCCACGATAGGAGTGCTTTAAAACTAAAAATGGGGTTGGTAGTGATGGTATGTAACACCTGACTAGGATTTTTCACATGGTTCCAGACGATCAAGGCTAGGATAGGAATAAAAATAACAAAAGCAATGAACTGGAATAGATCAGTAATAAGAACCGAACGGATACCCCCAAAGGCTGAATACAGAATAACAATAGAGGCAGCAGCAATAGTAACTGAAGGTCCTTGTAACCCTAACAATAAGGTTAACATTTTAGCGATCACCTGGAATTGTAGGGCAATGGCACCAATAGCCCTCAAAATTCCACTTATAGCAGTAATGATACGCACAGCGGGCCCATATAGATCCCCCATAGACTCAGCTACCGATAAATTATTTAAAAACTCCCCCATCCGAACAGATAAGACCTGGCCAATCAATAGCAAGCATATCGTTCCTCCTGCTGTAACTAGAATAAATTGTAGCCCACTGGTATAAATATTCTGCAAAGCATAAAATAGAAATCCACCCCCTACCGAGGTAGCTACAACAGTAGAGGTCAGCGTAGCAGTCGAGAAATCTTTATTGCCAATTGAGAAATCGCGTAAGCTTTTTACACGCCTTCCAGCTAGTAAGCCTATAATCAAGTTAACACTTAAAAAAGCGGTAAATAGAATAGTATCGATAGACATAAAAACATAATTAAAAGGTTATTTCTTAAGTCCTATACGGGTAGGATAACTAATATGGTAGACATTATAGCTAATTTTTATCAGCTAGCCGATAATAACTTTTATAATTTTACTTATTTCTCTTTAGATACAAGGTAAATAGCATCTTAACTAGACAAGCAACTAGAAAATAAGCTGCCCGATAGCTGCCTATAAAAGTAAAAGTATATGTTGAAAGCAAAGAACAGATCGATCGTAGTAAAATTATGCTGGGCAAGGTTTAATTAGACCTGCTGCGAAACAACTGTTATAAAAAAACAGAGGAGTATTTTTCACAATTTAGAGAACACAAAAAATAAAAATAGGCATTTAAAGTATAAAAAAGGTAGGTTGATTTTTTGTAGATAGTAAATTTATCTCTCAAAAATCCAATAGTTTTATCAATTTTCTGTTTCGCAGCGGCTCTATTGACCCAAGCACAAAGATCTATTGAAAACAATAAGGGGATGGGACCTTCACTTGTCTAGCCACGTTAGGTACAAGCACGCACCTTATCAAATCAGATAGCAAACGAACCTACCCCCCCTTATTGTGGGTAGTCTTTACTTTTCCTCTCTTAGTATCTAAATAGTGGTTGATACGAAATAAAGAGAATAGGGCAATTGCCCAATCCAATTTTACTAAGTTTTTCAAGGAATGCTACAAATTTTAGATATCTTTTAGCAGAAATTGTAGTATTATGCTTATAGTAGTGTAGAAGAATATTGGTATATAATTAGCTAAAGTAAAAAGAAGGTTAGTTATTTATTATGTATTAATATCAATTTAAGGTGATTGAGAAAACTAAGAATTATTTAGTTATAGTTATCTATGAAATACTTTTAGCATCGCTATCAATTATAGTTTATAAAATATTATCTTTGACATTAAACTTTAAATCATACTCGTAAAGTAATGGCATTAATAGGTAAAATACGTGAGAGAACGCGTCTTTTAATAGTCGTTGTTTCCATTGGGCTTTTGTTCTTTATAGCTCGTGAATTATTTGGTCTTAATCCTTTAACATCTAATAACTCTCCTATAATAGGTAAAGTAGCAGGTAAAGAAGTTACTTTAAGGGAATTTCAAGATCGATTAGATGATTTGCAACATAATTTCTTAATGCATTATGGACAAAGCCCTGATGAGGAAGAAAATACAACTTTAAGAAAACAAGCTTGGAGACAGCTAACCAATGAAATTATATACGATAAAGTATGTAAAGATTTAGGTATAACTGTTGGCTCAGATGAGTTAGTAGATATGGTACAGGGAACCCATATCCATCCTGATTTGAAGGCTGCTTTTACCAACCGAGAAACAAAAGAATTTAACAAAAAAGATCTGCTCGCTTACTTACAGAGCTTAGCTCAAGTGCCAGCTAATAATCAAAGACATTGGCATACATTAGAAAGAATTTTAGCTGCCTCTCGTTGTCAGGATAAGTTCAACCAATTAATGGATCAGAGCGTATTTGTAAACAGTTTAGAGGCGCAACATCAGTTTAATATCAATAATACTACGCTAGATATACAATACCTCTACGTGCCCTACAAAAGTATAAAAAAGGAAAGTACCAGCATCACAGATGCTATGCTGAAAGAATATCTTGCAAAGCATACTGCTGATTATCAGGTAGAAGAAAGCAAACATATCCGTTATGTAACTTTTCCTATTGTAGCGTCTAAAAATGATAAATTAGCATTCCAGAAAGAACTACAAAAATTAAAGGAAGATTTTGCTAATACTCAGGAAGCTAGTGCATTTGCTAGCATACACACTGACACAGATCCTACACTTGTCTACTTACAATGTACAGAAAAAGATTTACCTGCTCCTTTGGTAGAGCATAAGAATACCTTAAAAAAAGGGATGGTTGTAGGTCCTTTAGCAATAGGTAAGGACTATAAATTTTATAAGGTAGTTAACCTAGTTGACGCAACTCCTAAAAAGTATGAACTTGTTGTTATTGAGAAAAGGCTAGCGCCAAGTGATGAAACAAAAGAAAAGATATTTAGAAAGGCCGATGATTTTGCCAGTCAGGTAACTAATAAAGCACAGTTTGAAACACAAGTTGCAAAGTATTCTTTGCAAGTACAGGAAGCAAAGGTAGGTAAAGATGATACGGATATAAACAAGTTAACCAATGCTAGGGAATTAGTACGCTGGTTATATAATAGTGCAAAAGTTGGGCAAGTCTCTTCTATATTTGAATTAACGAATAACTATGTGATAGCTATGGTCGCCTCGCATACTCATGCAGGTACCGCTTCATTAGATGAAGTAAAAAAAGATGTAAAACAAAAAGCAATCAATGAACAAAGGGTAAAAATTATTACAGAAAAACTCCAACCTATAGCTAACCTTCCATTAGAGGAATTAGCAAAACAATATGGGGGAGAAGCAAAAATATTTACAGTTCCACAGGTTAAATTTAGTGCTAATACCTTACAAGGAATAGGTTCGGCTCCTAAAACAATTAGCCAAGCCTTTAGCTTACAACCAGGGCAAAGGTCTAAAATTATTGCTGATCTTTCTGGTATTGTAGTCCTTGATGTTATACAGCACCAAACATCGAAGCTACCTGATTCTTGGCAGGGTAATAAAGTAGAACAAGCTAGATTAGAACGGTTCAAGCAGGTTTATCAGCTATCTAAAGCATTAGGGAAATTAGCAAATACACAAGATTATAGATATAGGTATTACTAAGTGAAAGACATTACACATACCTTGCTGTATCCCTGTAATTGATATATATATGCTACTGGTGCCTACATAAGTATATGGGTTATATGGTAGGTGGGCACTTATGCTTGGCTTCTAGTAAAGTAAAATAAGCATGTGTACTCTTGCATTTATAATTAGCTACAATTACAATTAATCATCTAATCATCAACCCATGATAGTTCCTCTAGACATGCTTAATGAGCAGCAGCGGCAAGCAGCCGTTAACACAGAAGGGCCGTGTATGATTATTGCTGGAGCAGGTGCAGGTAAAACAAAAGTACTTACCACTCGCATCGCTTATCTGATCCAGGAAAAAAAAGTAGATCCCTTTAAGATATTGGCATTGACCTTTACTAATAAGGCAGCTAATGAAATGAAAAAGCGTATTGAGCAAGTAATAGGGCCTGCAGCCAAAAACGTCTGGCTAGGTACTTTTCATAGTTGTTTTGCAAAACTCTTGCGTATTGAAGCAGATAAAATAGGATACCCTAGCAGCTTTAGTATATATGACACTACAGATAGTAAATCGCTGCTTAAATCCATTATTAAAGAGATGAATTTAGATGATAAGACTTATACACCCAATACAGTCTTATCTCGCATATCCTCTGCTAAAAATAGGTTAATTACAGCACAAGAGTATATCAACAACCCTATATACCAGCAAGATGACGAAGAGGCTATGAAGCCCAAAGTAGGAGAAATCTATGTACAGTACGCAAAACGTTGCTTGCAAGCTGGTGCTATGGATTTCGATGATATCCTTTTAAATACCTATTTACTACTTAACCAGCACTTAGACATACTTTATAAGTATCAGGAAAGGTTTCAATATATTCTTATTGATGAGTTTCAAGATACTAACTTAGCTCAGTATGCTATTGTAAAAGACCTAGCAGGTATACATAAAAATATATGTGTGGTGGGGGATGATGCACAGAGTATTTATGCATTTAGAGGTGCCAACATACGTAATATCTTAAATTTTGAAAAAGATTATCCTAACCTCACTATTATCAAGCTAGAACAAAATTACCGTTCTACACAAAATATAGTAGAAGCTGCTAATGGAATTATTAGAAATAATCAATTACAACTAAAAAAAAATGTTTGGACGGCTAATGAGAAGGGGGAAGTTATTGGTTTGATTCGTGCAACTACCGATGCAGAAGAGGGTAGATTAGTAGCTGCTTCTATATTTGAAATAAAAATGCAAAATCAACTAAGAAATGAAGATTTTGCTATTCTATATAGAACCAACAGCCAGTCTAGAGCTATTGAAGAGGCACTTCGAAAAATAAATCTACCTTATCGTATGTTGGGCGGTACCTCTTTCTATCAACGGAAAGAAGTAAAAGATTTGTTGGCTTATTTACGCTTTATAGTCAATCATAATGATGAAGAGGCGCTTAAACGTATTATCAATGAGCCTAAACGAGGTATAGGCCCTAGTAATATTGAGAAGATGGTTGTAGCAGCGAGCGATCATGGCATACCTTTATGGGAGGTAATGTGCAATGCTAAGAATTTTTTAAGTGGCCGAGTGGCTGAAGCTGTAGAGGAGTTTGCCCATATGATTCAAGCTATGGCACTAGATCTTACTAAAAAAGATGCATATGAGATAGCCAGCGAGATTGCTAAAAGATCAGGGTTACTTAAATCGCTTTATGAGGATAAGACTGTAGAGGGACTGGCTCGCTATGAAAACGTACAAGAGCTCTTGAGTGGAATAAAAGCTTTCACTGCTAACCCTGAGCAAGTAGATACTAGCTTGGCTACCTTTTTGCAAGATGTAGCATTAGCTACCAATAATGAAAATGAAGAAGATGGAGAGGATAAAATATCTTTAATGACTATACATGCAGCTAAAGGTTTAGAGTTTAAATATGTGTACATTGTTGGTATTGAAGAAGATCTTTTCCCTTCTTCAATGATGCTAGGAAGTAGAGAAGATTTAGAGGAAGAAAGACGATTATTTTATGTGGCTCTTACTCGCGCGCAAAAGAAAGTTTTCTTATCTTATACTATAAGTAGGTATCGTTTTGGCAAATTAAAGCAGTGCGAAGTAAGCAGATTTATTGGAGAAATAGACCCAGTCTATTTACACATGGCTCATGTTACTAACAGCTATACTGAGAAGTCAAATACCAACTATACCAAGCAATTTATTAGTAGCATGCGAATTACACCTCAGCAAAAAAGTGTCAAAGTTAAATTTCAAGCATATGCGCAGAGCAGCAAGCCAGCTTTCCAGCCTAGCGACACGTCTCAACTTAAATCAGGCATGCAAGTAGAACATCCTACATTTGGTATAGGTATGGTAATCTCCGTAGAACTAACAGGAACTCATAAAAAGGCCAGAATTGCTTTTTCAGAATCAGGTGAGAAGACTCTGCTACTTAGTTTTGCTAAGCTAAAGATTTTGAATAATTCTGTAGAAGGATAACCTCAACTTTACCATACGATCTTTTATCATAACCATAGAATGTAAACTATAACTGCATGCACACGTATAATACGACCGAAACACCGTTAAAACTTAGAGAGTATGGTAGAAATGTACAGAAATTGGTTGTTCAACTTCAACAAGTGAAAGATAAAGCTACCAGAAACCAATATGCGCAATCCATTTTAAAGATAATGAACTTGCTTCATACAGGTAATTCAAAATTACCTAATGATCAGGCTCAAAAGTATTGGGATGACCTTTGTATTCTTGCTGATTATAAACTAGACGTGGATAGTCCTTATCCTATGCCAAGCAAGGAGCTCTATATGAATCGACCACAACGCCTTGCTTATTCTAAACAACCTATTAAATACCGGCATTGTGGTCGCCATATAGAGCTTGTTGTTAAAAAGGTTTTAGAAGAAACAGATCCTGCTAAGCAAGCTGATATGCTTGTTAGTATAGGAAAACTTATTAAGAATTTTAGTGCTGCATGGAATAAAGATAATATGGATAGTAACACTGTCTTGTCTATTATACAGGATTTAGTGGGAGATAAGCTGGCTATAGATATAGAAAAGTTGAGAAGCCAAAATACCTTCAACACTGTTAATAGTGTACCCAAAGCTAAAAGTAAAGCTTATAGAAGAAAGAAAGTTAGCGTTGCTTCTAAAATATAGGAAAAGTAACTTAGCTCTACTTTTAAAATAAAATAGATATACGATGAGCAAGCTCAGTAAATTTAAAATATATGGCGGCAAGCCGCTCCATGGTACCATTCAACCACAGGGTTCTAAGAATGAAGCATTTCAGGTAATGTGTGCAGCTTTGCTTACTACTGAACCTGTTACAATTTATAATGTCCCTGATATATTAGATGTACATGAGCTCCTTATCCTATTTGGAATTTTAGGAGTAAAAGTTCAAAAAATAGATCAACATACTTACCGCTTACATGCTGCAGATGTCTCTGTAGATACTATTGATATAGAGGCACTAACAGCACACGGTGGTAAGTTGAGAGCCTCAGTTTTAATGTTAGGGCCTTTGGTAGCACGTTTGGGCAAAGCCATTATACCACAACCTGGCGGAGATAAAATCGGAAGAAGAAGGCTAGATACACACTTTATAGGTATAAGTAGGCTGGGGGCTACTTTCAACTATGATGAGCACCAGCAAGTGTATATGGTAGAAGCAAAAAATAAGTTGCAAGGAGATTATATTCTGTTAGATGAAAGTTCTGTAACTGGAACTGCCAATATAATTATGGCAGCAGCTTTGGCACAGGGTAAAACAACTATCTATAATGCCGCTTGTGAACCACATATACAGCAACTATGTAAAATGTTGGTGCAAATGGGAGCACACATAGAAGGTATAGGTTCTAACCTGTTAACAATTTATGGTGTAGAAACATTGTGTGGTACTGAACACACGATTTTACCAGATATGTTGGAAATAGGTAGCTTCATCGGGTTAGCGGCTATGACTAATTCTCATCTAACTATTCAAAATGCTATTAGTAGCGATCAATTATTAGAGCCAGCTTTAAGTAGGTTTCGAAGTTTGGGAATCAAGTTAGATATAACTGGTTCTGATATTACTATTCCTTCTCAAAGCTCGTATGAAATCCAACAAGATATTAATACGCACCGCATACTAACATTAGCAGATGCTGTTTGGCCTGGTTTACCCTCAGATTTGTTAAGTATTTTGTTGGTTACAGCCATACAGGCTAAAGGGTCAGTATTATTTCATCAAAAGATGTACGAAAGCCGTTTGTTTTTTGTTGATAACCTTATTGAGATGGGAGCAAAATTGGTATTATGTGACCCACATCGGGTACATGTAGTAGGGCTTGACCGTTCTTCTCCCCTTAAAGGTATACGCATGACTTCTCCAGATATTCGGGCGGGAATATCTCTTTTAATAGCTGCTCTTTCGGCAGAAGGTAAAAGCATTATAGAACATGCCAACCAAATTGATAGAGGATATGAGAGAATTGAGGAAAGATTAAAAGTGTTAGGTGCCGATATAGAAAGGATTGAATGATAACGGGGCATGTATTAATTGTTAAGTATGCTATAATCGGATCATATGATAGATGCTAAATTAAAACTCTTGCATAACTAAGCTCTCATATATAACCGGATAACTAATACTTAGTTATGCAAAAAGTTAACTGCCTTAGTTAAAGATATACTAAGAATCTGATAAAAAAAGTCAGCAAGACAACCCATCAGAGAGAAAATGCCATTGTGATACCCCAGGAAGTTATGAATTTCAAGAAAGGAGAATTTATGGGTAACATTGTTCATCATTCAGGTGGCTTTTTTAAATGAAATTGCAACCTTTATCTGCGTATCACAAAAATCTTTCGCCTAAATACTTTAAGACGCTTCCAACCGTGTGTGAACATGTAGATATAGATGCTAACTTTAAGAAAATTAAAAGGGAAGTGGGAGAAATTACATGTTTATACAAAAAATAATTAAGAATTATGGCAACAATTATCACACTCAGTAACCATAAAGGAAAAGGCGTAAAAACGACCTTTGCTATAAACCATTCAAAATTAATATTAAACAGCCTAATTTTTTGTGCGCTAGGATTAAGTATAATTTCCTGTTCCACGGGGTTAGTAAATACCAACCAGCAAAGTTTTCCCTTAATTATGCATGTAAAGCCAGAAGGATTATTAGAGGCAGAAACGACGATAGAAGCTCATTTCAGTCTAGCCAACAATGCTGAAATAGCGAATTTAAAAGATTGTCAATTAAAAGTTAGTATCACACCCAAAGGGAATAGCCATATCAAGTTGCTATATACTAATGCAGCAGGCAAACAAAAAAGTGTGCCAAATATTGCTAACAACCTTACTTTCTTTACAGATAAAACTGGGGTGGACATAGAAGATGAGGTTTTAGTAATACCTTTTAAGCTTATTCCAGCCGTAGGGGTAGATACAGTGCAAATTACATTTGAACTTTTGGATTACGAAGGAAGACGCATACAAACATGTCATACAACCTGGTATAATAATCAATCTGCCGGCTTAGGAATGACATCAAGCAAGCAAGTAGATTCCTTAGAAATAGAGGAAAAAGAAGGCCAAGTATCCATCATAGCAGGAGAACAGGCATCAAGTACCTTCATAACAGACCAACAATTACAGTCAGTTAGTGATTACCCTACACTTACAGAAGAAATAAGCAGCAAAGAAGAAGTAGTGGAAGGACAACAGCAAGTAGCTCCTATTACTATAAATTATAATTCCACGCGTATCTTCAAGTTAGCTAAACTTGCTAATGCTAATAATAGAGAAGCTCAAGAAACCATTGTTGGAGGGTATTTAAGAGTAGGTGTAAGACCTTATCTAAAAGATTTTATCAGTCCTTTTAATTGGGCAGGAATAAAAGATAAGGCATTAGAAGATGAGCGATATGTTTATCTTTTGTTACGTTTTTTAGGGGAAGAAAAACAGGGTTGTATAGATACAGATATTATTAGTAACATTCGCAGGCATGCAAAAATGGGGAATGTCTTGGCCCAAAATAATTTAGGATATATGTATAGGAATGGAGTAGAATTTCCCCTTGACTATACAAAAGCAATCAAATGGTATACCAGGGCAGCCAAAGCAGGCAATGTACTGGCACAAACTAATTTGGGTTATATGTATGACAAAGGATTAGGGGTAGCACCTAATTCCAAACAAGCGAATAAATGGTACAAGAGAGCAGCTAAACAAGGCTACGCGGCTGCACAAACCAATTTAGGACTCTCGTATCAGAAAGAATTAGGAGTAGCTCAAGACTACAGGAAAGCTTTCAAGTGGTGTATGAAAGCAGCTGAACAGGCTTATGGAGATGCACAAGCTAATTTAGGGATTATATATCGCGATGGTTTGGGAATTGAGAAAAACTATGAACAAGCGTTAATGTGGTATACCAGGGCAGCTAGCCTAGAAAATAGAGTTGCACAAGCTCATTTAGCATGCATGCATATGAGAGGTTGTGGAACACCTATAGACCATGATAAAGGCATTTATTGGCTTATGAAAAGTGAAAACCAAAAAAATATGTTAGCCGCTCGTTCATACCTTCCTCAAGATTCTTCCACCAATACAGCCTCTCAAGAAGAGCCAAATGGAATAGGGGAAGAGCTCCTTAAAACATGGCAAGCAATGATTATACAAAAAGAGCAAGGCCGTCCCCATACCCATGCTATCTTACCACTCGAAGCTTATCGACAGTTAGAAATAATAATGAATAAATTTACCCATTGGGCACATAAAATAAGTAGCAAATCTGGCTTAATGATTAGGTGCGATAATATTAAAGGACAGGATATAGTGAGTACCATTGAAAATTACCAGAGATTATCCGGCACTACGCCCTTTGTAGAGTCATATATAGTGCAAGGTAAAACTTACATTAGTTTTGGCCAGGATAATGTCCAACTATCCAAAGAAATTGTAAACGAGTTAATTCAGCGAATGAACTACAAGCAGGCTAAAGGCATATTAAAACAGCTTCAATTAATTTATAAACAAGCCCAGGCAGAATCAGCCGGTAAAGCAAGTTATCTGGAAGAGCAACTAAATTTCTTGCCATTAGTCGAAAAAAGAAATAAACTTTTAAAGAGACTAGAAGAAGCAAATAAAATAGGAGGGCTGTTTACTTTTAAACTACAGGATATAGAAGAAGAGGCTGATCAGTTTAAGGCTTATTATAAGCTACTAATGGAAGAAATTAAAAAAGGAGAAGATAGACGTAAGTGGAAATTCTAGTACACGCCATCTTTGACTTCTGATCAAATTTGGGGTCTATCACTTAAATTTCTATTATTTCTTAGAAATCGTAAAATAGACCTCTTTCGAAACTTAAATTGAGAGTTCATAATTATGGATTGCGGCTATTAAATTAAACCTAAGGCCAAAGCGTTTTCTTCTATTACGATATCTATCAGAAAGGATTTTAAAGCGTTTAAGCATGGCGATAACATTTTCATTAAGTACCCTTTGGCTGGCTAATAGGGCATTGCTTCTTCTCTCCTGTTTAGTTAAAGGGTGCTTGCGAGTTCGCTTTTTAGGAAGTTTTGTTTTCGCATGTAGTTTGTTTAAACCCTGATAGCCTGTATCTGCTATTACTTCTATTTGTTGATTAATGCGAACTTTAGACTCTTTGAACAAGCGAAAGTCATGCCGTTTTCCATTTGTAAAACTGGTGCATATTACTATTTTGCTTTGCTTGTCGACAATAAGTTGACTTTTGAGTGTATGCCTTTTTCTTTTTCCAGAGTAAAAGTGTCTTTGCTTTTTTTAGGTCGCTCAATAGGGCTTTCTGTAGCATCTATTAGTATAACCTCATACCCACACTCACTTTTGCGTAGGGCTTTCCTACCAGGCAGAGCAAAGGCTGGATGCTTGATTAAAGTGTTTTCTATCCACTTTATTCCCTTGTATGCACTACTCTCACTAATGCCATAACTTTGTGCTATATGAAAATAAGTGCGGTATTCCCTTAGATATTCTAAAGCCATTAACAACTGGTCTTCCATACAAAGTTTATGCTTACGCCCACCGCGGGTCCTTTTCTGTATGTTAGCTTGGTTAAATATAGCTATCATTTTGTCAAATGTAGGACGTTTAATACCTGTTAAACGACGGAATTTCTCTTCTTCTAACTCCTTTGTTTGCTCATATTTCATGCTTATTGCCTCTTTTTACACCCAATTTACTCATTTTTTGTAAATCCTAGTTTCGAAAGAAGTCTATTATTTAAAAAATTATGGCAACGAACATTACACTCAGTAACCACAAAGGAGGGGTTGGAAAAATGACCTCTACACACTAATACACTAAATATTGGTGCTGGCTTACATCAGCTAGGAAAGGAAGTCCTATTTATTGACCTAGATCCTCAAGCTAATTTAACGGCTGGATTAGGTGTAAAAAATGTCATAGTTCCATCTATGACTATTTAAAAAACACTAAGCCCATACAGACAATAGCCATAGAAGAATGCATGGATTTAATACCCGCTTCTTCTTAGTTTTCTTTTGTAGAATTAGAATTAAGTACCGAACCAGGCAGAGAATATATCTTACAGGAATTGATAGATCCTTTAGAGAAAAAGTATGATTATATACTTATTGACACCCCTCCATCACTAAGCCTGTTGACAATTAATGCACTGACAGCTTCCAACAAAGTCTTTATACTGATTGATGCGCTCTATTATGCTATGCTCGGAGTGAAAAAGCTTGTTGATCTCATTAAAAGCATTAAAAAAAGTTAATAAAAAGCTCGAAATTGGTGATATCTTTTTAATCATGTCCGATAAACGAAAAATTCTACATCAGAATGTACATAACCAATCTCTTCAAGACTACTTTGGTAATTTATTAGACCTGTTGCAAAAGTAGGATCATAAAAAAACAAAGGAATATTTTGTACAATTTAGAAAATACAAAAAATAAAAATAGGTATTTAAAGCATAAAAAAATACAGGGTGAATTTTTACAAAAAGTGATTTCAACTCTGAGAAATTTAATGTCTTTATCAGTTTCTTCTTACGCAGCAGGTCTAAAGTATAAGTCCTAGCGTATCAACAATAATATGCTACTTGCGGTCTTTTACTTTTTTTTGCTGTATCATAACCTCTCGACCCCCTTTTTGTGCTGTTTTAACCGAGCGACTATCCATAATGGCAGCACTGGGTATAGTCTGTTTTTCCTGCTTTTCTCGTACCTGATCTCGAAGTATATCATGGACTAGGTTCCATTTACCATTTCTTCGCCAGCGATAATACAAGCCATAAACACTTTTCCAGGGTGGAAAATGGGCACCTAGCATGCGCCATTGGCAGCCCGTTTTTCTAAATACAAAATAGCATTTAATACTTCTCTTATAGTGTACTTACGGGGCCAGCAAGGACCTTATAAGTAACCAATGGTTCTAGCACTTCCTATTCCTTATCTGTTAAATCGCTAGTGTATTGCATAGCTGTCCGCTTAAAGTTCACTAACTAATTCTACAAAGTTTTGTCTGCTTCTCCTAACTAAATTACACTTTTTAGACAGCATCTAAGAGCAAGAATATAACTAAGAAATTTTTTCAATAGTTAAATTATCATTCGTATAAATACAAATATCTGCAGCAATAGTAAGACTTTCTCTCACAATTTCTTCTGCTGTTAAATGAGGAGCATGTTTTTTAAGAGCTATGGCAGCGGATTCTGCATACAAGCTTCCTGATCCTATGGTAACAATTCCATTGTCAGGCTCTATTACATCCCCTGTACCTGAAATAAGCAGTAATTCTTCCTTGTTGACTGCTATAAGCATTGCTTCCAACCTTCGTAAATATCTATCTGTCCGCCAATCTTTGGCAAGTTCAATGGCTGAGCGTTTCATATGGCCGAAATAGCGCTGTAACTTTTCATCAAATCGGTCTAAAAGTGTAAATGCATCTGCAGTAGAGCCAGCAAAGCCTGTTAATACTTTCCCATCTAAAAGTTTCCTTATTTTATTGACATTGCCTTTGACAACTGTACTGCCCATGGTAGCTTGTCCATCAGCCCCAATAGCTACCTCATTGTTATGCATAACAGCAATAACGGTTGTTGATTTTATTTTAAGCATATAACCTATCTTTTAAAAATTCTTATGAAAATTACTTGTATGTCTCTTTTATATTGTTTTGTTAAGTTAACAAAAAACTATGCTTCAACACGATAGCAGGCAATTCCTAAACTAGTAACCTAAGTGGTTCTTCTAGTAATTCTTTTAAAGTTTTAAGGAATGCAGCGCCTACAGCACCATCTACCACTCGGTGGTCACAGCTTAAAGTTACTTTCATAACATGCCCAGGGACTATGGTTCCTTCTTTTACAATGGGTACTTGCTGTATTGCACCTACTGCAAGTATACAAGATGCTGGTGGGTTAACAATAGCAGTAAAAGATTCTATACCTAGCATACCTAAATTAGATATGGTAAATGTGCTTCCTTCCCAATCCGAAGGTTGTAGCTGATTATTATGAGCTCTTTGCGTTAGTGTTTTAACTTCTGTTGCTATTTGCGATAATGATTTATGATCTGCAAACTTAACAACAGGTACCAATAAGCCTGCTTCTACAGCCATGGCTACGCCAATATGTATGTGTTTATTGTATCTAATAGTATCTCCTAGCCAAGCTGTATTAACCTGGAGATGCTGTTTGATAGCAACTGCTACTGCTTTAATAATGATATCATTAAAGGTTATTTTAACAGATGTATATTGATTTAAATTAACACGTGCAGCTACCAACGTATCCATGTTAACGGATATGCTTAAATAGAAGTGTGGGGCTGCTGATTTACTTTCTATAAGCCGTCTAGCAATAGTTTTACGTATCTGAGAAACAGGTATTGTTTCCCAAGCTTCTTGTAAGTTAGAAGAGCCATCTATAGACCAACTGCTGTTTGCTATTTGTCTGTTCACTAAGCTTTCTATGTCTCGTTTGATAATTCTACCGTTTTCTCCTGTCCCTTGTATGGTGGTTATATCATGGCCTTGTGCTTGTGCCATCTTTTTAGCTAAAGGAGAGATTAGTGTGCGTCCAGTATTGTTAGCATTTAAATTAGGCTGTGGAAGCTCAGGTTGTAATAGTGTGGTAGGAGAGGCAGAGACCGTAGTGGTAACGTTTTCACTAGCTGCTTGAGGAGCAGTGTTTTGCTGTATTTCTGTTAATAATGCAGAAATATCTTCATTGGGTTTACCAATAATAGCAAGTACGCCATTAATAGGAACTGTTTGCTTTTCTTGGACACCAACATATAATATGGTGCCTGATTCATAAGCTTCTAACTCCATTGTAGCTTTATCTGTTTCCACTTCTGCTAAAATATCTCCAGATTTTACGGTATCGCCTACTTTTTTTAGCCAAGCAGCGATCACACCTTCTACCATGGTATCGCTCATTTTAGGCATCCTAATTACTTCTGCCATGTTTGTATAATTGATATTTGAAAATTATTAATAAAAATCAAAAATAAGCTTTTTGTTTAAAATTTTTACTTTAGTAATACATTAGCCATTCTATCATTAGTATTTATTTTATACATACAGCGTAGGCCCACTTGGAACCATTGAGTATCTATTATAAAATCTGCTCCAATAATATGATATGATCGTTCTTGAACAAAATGATAACCATAATCATAAAATAAGTTGGCTCTTAAACGTTCTATAAATACAAATGGCGTTACGTGAATATCAGGATAGCTAATAGGAAAAGCATAATTCACACTTATTCTATGTGTTCTATGTGAATTTTGATAGCTTTCTTGCTTATCAAGACCTCTAGGAATTTTAAAGAAACTTATTGAGTTAATTTTACTTAAATTATGTTGTTGCTTCATACCTATGCGGAATGAATGATGTTTGTATAAGCCAGGAAAATATACTTTTAAGTTTATTCCTACTCCCTTTAATTGTGGCCCTCCATATGGAGTATGTATATAATCTACCTTAAATTTTTGGCCCCATGGGCTATAGATATCTCTGAGGCTTTTTTTCGAAAATCTAGAAAAGTAAGCTATATAAGTTTGCTGACGTACCCATGTATTTGATTTGGTTAAATTCTTAATTATAGTAGATGTATTTAATACAATATTGTACGTATAGGCATGGAAATTCCAGGTAAAAGGCAGGGTTAAGTTTAATTGATACTCTTGAGATGTCGATATTTCTGTAGCGTCGTCTTTTATCCGAATTGTAGGTAAAATGCTGGCATTAATATCTATAATCGGATACCATCTTTTATAAGTAAATCTAGTAAAAATACGTCCTGTATGTTTTGTAAACTTATGCCATTTATAACCTAATCCAGGTAATACTAATTCTGACTCCCCTAAAATATCTCTAAATACAAAGCCTCCCATAATATTATCTTGATAATTATGAGTTGATAGCTTGGTAAATTGAGGAAGAACATTATTAAAATTTTTCCAAGTGGTGTATTCTTCAATAGCATATGTGTTATTAGGAACCTGGTTTAAAATATCGGCCTGGTCTATAAGTGGTTGGTAATAATGGATATTTTTATCTTCTACTTTTTCAATAGGTGTCCATTGTGTAGAATCCAGAAATATCTTTACGGCATTCATACCATCTTTACCAAAATCATTGTATAGCAGCCATTTACCATCTGTTGAGACAGCAGGGTTATAAGCACCATATTTACTAGAGGTAACTTGAAATCGTTGCTTGGTGTTAATGTGCACGGCATAAATGTTATCTATACCACTATAAGCACTGCTATAGTATATATAAGAACCATGTAAAATCGGACAACCAATAAGCTCTTCAGTATAAGGTAGTATATCTTGGCTCTTGCCTGTTTGTGGATCAATAAGGCTAATACCAGCTTTATTCTGCACATGTTTTACAGTTACTATATATTTCCCATCTGATGACCAAATAGGAGTTAAATAGTAATGGTTTGCAGGGTTGGGTAAAGAGCATAGTATTGCGCCAGTCTCTGCATCTAAAACCATAAGTTTATGATTATATGCCTCATCCGTTTCAACAGCAATTAGTTTAGTAGCATTGGGCGATAGTGCAGCAGTACTATATCTGCTAGGGTAGGCAATTGTTTTATATCTTTTAGTTGTAATGTTATAGGATTGAATAGCAGTGTATCGTTTATGTTCCCAGCGTAATGCAGGCATGTGTTCTATCCAAACTATTTTATCTTTGGCTGCTGAAAATCGTATATCTGAGTCAATAGGGCCGGGTGTAAAAATATGGTTTTCTTTTCCCGTTTCATTAATGTAGGTAAAATGGGTTATTGTTCCTATACCAGATTTAATTGCTATAATGCCTGATGAAATTGGTTGAGGGTACTTATAGTCTGTATATTCTTCTGAGTTTCTAGTATGTATAGGATGAAAAGATGTAATTTTTAGGTCTTCTAGTTGTTTTGACCATAATTCTTTGAGTTCGGTATTTACATCCTGATAAATTTGAGTTAAAGATCTACTTGTTAACTTTCTGCATCTATTATGTAAAGTGAATGGATTAATGATTTCCCAAATATTATCTCTTTGCATCAGTTTACTGATGATATCAGTACCATATTTTCTTTTGAGATAAGTTGTGATAAAATACCCCATTCGGTAATGGTCTGGAATTTGATGCTGATAGGAGCGGTTCATCTGTTTAAAATAACTGAATCCACCACGTTCCAATAAATTAACTTTATATAATAGTTCAAAATAAGGAGCTCTTCCTCTGCCTGCTTTAGATAATGCTGTTTCTGTTCCTACTGCATCGCCTTCTAACATCCAATTCCAGTCAGGGACGCCAAAAGATATCATCTGATTCTTAAGCATAATTTCATGCTGAACTACATGCCTTAGTTCATGGAGTGCTAATAAGTTAAGCCAGTCGTTATTAAGTATGTAAGTATAGTCTTGAGGAGGAAACGTAAAAAATTCTACTCTTCTAGGAGGTCCTAATATCGTGATTCCATTAGGTATGGCTGTTTGGCTTTTGAGTATAATAGGTATGCGTTTAGGTATTGTAGAGAGTGTCTTGCTTACAGGGAAATATAATATTTCTAATGTATTGGCCATCCGCTGTGCTTCACGGGCCATTTCAGACAAGAATATAATATCATAGTGGGGTGTACGGATACGTTGCCATCTTTCAGAAGTGGTGGCTTTTACTACTATGTTATTTAGACTACCTACAACTAGTAGGATACCTAGAATTAACAGAAATTTACCTTTTCTAAATAAATAAAATAATAACATATAATAAGCTTTAATGGTTATTTGGGCGTTAGCTTGTATAGGATAAGAGTTATTATAGAAAATACAATATTAGGCATCCATATAGTTAAGAGTAGGTTATTGCCTTTTACATTGGCTGCACCGCGCGCAAATAAGAAGAATGCAATATAAATAAGAGCTAGTATAAACCCAAGGGCAATTTGTAAGCCAACTCCTCCTCTGCTTTTTCGTGCAGAAACCACTACCCCCATAAGAGTAAGTATAATAGCTGCAAAAGGTGACATATAACGTACATATTTTTCTGTTAAAAAGAAGTTTAAATTATCTGTCCCTTTCTCACGCAATTTTTGTATATGTTTATCTAGCTCGGTTAAAGTGAGCATTTCATGTAGTTTAGGGTTAATACTGAAATCTTCAGGGTGAAGGTTGAGTGTTAAATCCATTGCTTTGCCACTAGTAATATGCTCATCAAGCCCATCTATTTTTCTGCATATCCAATCTTTCAACTGCCATTGGCCTGATTCTTCTACCCATCTTATTGCCTTAGCAGAAATCTTTTCCATAAGTCGGTTGTCTCGTATGGTCTCTAAAGTTACATCTGTTCCTAAACCATTATAGCTTCTATAGTAACCTACATACAGGTAAGTATCTGTAGAAAGTTTAATATGTATATTTCTACTACTGCTTCGATAAGGACTGTCTACATATTCTATTTCGAAAGCCACTCTCTTCTTATTTGCATCGGCAAGTATCCAACCTATTAGCATAAAATTAAAGATTGCTAAAAAGGTTGCCCCTATTAAGTAGGGTACTAAGAAACGCACAAAACTAACCCCTCCACTGAGTATGGCTATAATTTCAGTACGCTGGGCTAGCCTAGAAGTCACAAAAATTGTTGTAATGAAAATGGTAATGGGGCTTACCATGTTAGTCATAAATGGTAAGAAATTGTAATAATAATCAGCTATTTCACGAAAGCTCAGTTTATGCCTAATGAAATATTCGTTTTTTTCAGTTATATCAATTAAAGTAATGATGAGTATGATTAAACAAAGAATAAATAAAAAGCTAAATAAGAATTTTTTTAATATGTAGCGGTCTAACAATTTCATAATAAATATGTGTATTCTAGTTATTTTATAGCTTCTTTAAATACTATTTATGCTGTTTCTACAATAATGCTAGCCATAGAATGCTAAGCAGTACTACAGCTTTTCCATAATTTTTCGAAGTATACTTGTTTTCCAAGGTACAAAAGTATTTGACAAAATATGTTGTCTAGCTTGTTTAACAAGCGATAAATAGAAAGTAAGGTTATGTATACTCGCAATTTGTGCTCCTAGTATTTCTTGTGCTTTAAACAAATGGTGTAAATACGCCTTGGTATAGTGGTTGCTCACATAGCTATTCAGTTGTAAATCTATAACACTAAAATCATGCCTCCATTTTTTATTTTTAATATTAATAATACCTTCGGTAGTATATAACCTGCCGTTTCTGCCACTGCGGGTAGGCATAACACAATCAAACATATCTACGCCTAATGCAATACATTCTAGCAAGTCGCGGGGTGTTCCTACGCCCATCAGATAACGTGGTTTATCATTAGGTAAGATGTCACAGACCCATTCTGTAACTTCGTATAGTTGTCCTGTAGGATGACATACTCCTCCAATAGCATTTCCAGGTTGGTTGGCTGCTGCAATCGTTTCTGCTGATTGTACCCTAAGATCTTTGTAGATACTGCCTTGTACAATAGGAAACAAGTTCTGATAATTATTGATATCGTTGGTTGTTTTATTGAATTGTGCAATTCCCCTTTGTAACCAACGGTGGGTCATTTCCATAGATTGTCTAGCATATGCATAGGTACAAGGGTAGGGGGTACATTCATCCAATACCATCATAATATCAGACCCTATACTTCTTTGTATATCTACTGCATTTTCTGGAGTAAATGTATGTTTAGAACCGTCTATATGTGAACAAAATGTAACACCTTGTTCTGTAATCTTTCTACGTTGGGTCAAAGAATATACTTGATAACCACCACTATCTGTTAAAATGGGTTTATGCCAATTGATAAACTGGTGTAACCCAGCAGCAGCATCTAGTACTTGTGTACCTGGCCGTAAATAAAGATGGTAGGTATTACCTAGTATAATTTCAGCTTCTACATCCTGATGCAGATTACGTTGTTCTACAGCTTTGACGGTTCCTGCAGTACCGACAGGCATAAAGATAGGAGTATGTATTTTTCCATGAGCAGTGGTAATAATACCAGCACGTGCCTTGGAAGAAGCATCTACATGCTGTAGTTCAAATTGCATACTGATTCTTGGGAATTATAATTACGAAGGACAAAGATAAGGCTATTTATGATGGCCAAAAAATACAAAACCACTTTTTATTCTGAAGATTATAGAATGTGCTAAGCATTTGAATTTATTTCTACTGGATTAGCTAGTTCTTAAAAGTAAATTTAAAGTGCGTTTTATCCGTAAAATTACCTTAAGAGGATGTTTTTATATTTTACTTATTGATTTATTTGGTATTTATAAAATGAAAATGTTGTTTTGTGTCTCTATTGAATCTGTGAAAAAACTTTTCGGATAACCTCAGCAAGAAATATATTTATTTTTTCACATTATAATACCATTAATATCTCAAACACTCATTTTTCTTATCAATCTTATAAAAACAAGCAATAATAAAATGAGATTCTTTAAAAGATATTTTAATAATACACAACCTATATTAGCCCGCTTACTATTGGCAGGTTTATTATTACAAAGTTGTGGCGATAATTTACCGCAACCTACTAATCCTAATAATTCTCCTCATTCTATAGTTAGCGTGTCTGGTACAGGTCGATCCATCGCAGCATATCCAATACAAACTACGCCAAGTTCTGTGCCTCCACAACCTATGTTATGTACTGTGCAACCAACTGTAATACATTCCCTCATTCAACCAGCAGCACCAGTTGTGCAAATTGTACAACAGGCTACCAACTTAGCTCCTCAGCATATTTTATGGACAGAACAACCGACCTTAGTGCTGCCTATTGTCCAAGCACCTCAGCCTATGCAAGCTGTGCAACAGCATAACACCATATTGGTACCTACACAGCCTGTCATATGGACAAACCAATCAACTGTATCATCGCCGATAGGACAACCCATACCGTATCCTATGCAAGCTATACCACAAACTACAAGTTTATCATTGCCATCTACTGTGATGCCTGCACAACCAAGCAGAGCAAATGTAGCTGTAGGTCATCAGGGTAGTAGTCATGCATCTTATAGACCTTTGTATCCTAAGGATGCATCTACTGTTTATCCAACTTCTCATGTAGGTAAAACTAGACAGGCAGGTAATAGTAAACGAAAATTTGAACAAATGGCGTGGGGTGAAGGAGAGATATTTTCACCACAAGGCCAAATTGGTACAGATAAGCGACCAAGGTATCTGGCTGCCACCCAGCAAGTAAGTGTAACAATAGAAAAGGAGGCTGAAACCACAGGGCATTATAACCTTCTCGCTACTCAATGTACTCAACAAGCACATGAAAAAGATAGCGTTGCTAAACAAGAGACTAGCTCGTTGGTAAAAGACCAGCTAGAATTAGAAAGAATGTTGCAAGAAGCAATAGATGAACTAGATCGTGGTTATTCTTTAAAACCTAATCATTTATTGGAAGTTTGCAAAAAAGCAGACTGCCAACCATACGATAACTTTTATTTTCTTCCTCCGGAGATACTTGAGCATATTTTATCATATCTACCACTGGAGGAAGTATTGAAGGTTAGAAGGTGGAATAAGTATTTTTGTAGATTAATTGGAGATTATCCTGTATTAGGTGGTACCGGAGTACAAAATGAGCTGCGAGGCGCCTTATATATTCCATCTTTAAAAATAGATAAGGTTATAGATTTCAATATGATTGGACAACCCCAAACAATTTCTAGTTTCTTTTTTTATCAGCTAATACGTAATGTAAAAAATATAAGAGCAGAATATGGTCCCTATCTTAAAAGGACTAAGGTGCAGAAGCTAGACCTTAACTCTAGGCTTGGTTTTAACTTTAACACAGAGTTTTGGGGGAATATAAAGACCTGGAAGCTACAAGAATTAGCCGAAGTATTACCAAGTAGCCAAATAGAAGAGCTTGATTTAGCACATAATCTTATAAGCCAAAAAGTACAAGAAATAGCCGAATTATTACTTAGAACGCGTATTAAAAAAGTTAATTTACGCGTTAATCGCATAGGAGATGAGGGAGTAAAAGTATTAGCCAAAGCTTTACCACACAGTCAACTAGAAGAAATTGATTTAAGAGATAATGGTATAACTCTTTCGGGAGCACAAGCATTGGCAGAAGCGTTGCCAAAAAGTAAAATTAAAAGGCTTTATTTATCCCATAATAAGATAGGTGATTTGGGAATACAAGCATTTGCTCGCATACTGCCTGGGAGTCAATTGGAAGAGCTCAATTTTATATATGGAGCAGATGTAACTGCTCGTGGAGTACAGGAAATTATTAATGTATTACCAGCGAGTAATATTAAAAGATTCGATATACGTGGGGAATGTATGGGATGTGTGAGCGATATAGAAATAAATAATTTTGCTCATGTATTGCCAGTCAGCCAAATTGAGGAAATTTTTTGGTTCAAATCTAAGTTACCGGTATTTGCTAGTGCTTTACAGGTGTTTGCTAGCGCTTTACAGGTATTTGCTAGCGCATTGCCTACTAGTAAAGTTAAAAGAATTATGTTGGATGATATAGCTGCGTCAGAAATTGTCAAATATGAAGGATTGAAGAGAAGTCAAGTGAAAGAAATTAGGTTTCCCAAAATGACTTTTACAGAAGCAAAAACAATCATTAATGAGTTATCCAATACTCCTGTAAAAACAATCCATTTAGGTTTTCATAATACTATAACTCTTAGATCTTTACGTACGATTGCCAATCTACTAAAAGATACTTCAATAGAAAAAGTTTTTTTATACTCATGTTTAGTTAAAGGATATCTTAATAGTTCTTACCAAAAAGAATTTAAACAACAATATCCTAATATTGAATGGATATTTGATGACAAAGACTCTTTTATAGACTATTTTAAAACTTAAGGGTTTAACTACTAGTCAACAATTTAATCCATATCAACGATCAATTAAGGGGTAAATTTTGGAAAAAAAAGGAATCGATAGAGAATGTATAATATATTTTGGTTGATTTATAGTCACACATCTTTAAGTAAAAAATGTTTTTAACCAATAGACTTCTTCTGAAACCTCATAAAATCTAGATATAGATATATTTAAATGTGGCCAAGTGATAGGTTTCGGAAGAAGCTTAATAAATTGTTGTGAATGACAAAAAGTACCAACTAATTTTTTATACCTGCTATATCCACTAATTCCAGCAATTGATAGTATGTTTGGTCGATTGGTAAATAAAACAAATGCTTTTAAACTTTGTAGAGGATTCTACTGCTGAAGGATTATTATAATGCTATGTAGTTTATTTATAAAAGTATAGAAAGGCTTTTAATTACTATTGTCCAGTTAAGGCTTCAATTCCTAACTCCACATAAATCTTTTTTAAAAGAGAAAGTTCTTTCCTACTTCAAGTGTTCCTTAATTTGTATTGCCCTTTTATTACCAACCTGGCTTGCCAATGCCTTTAGACTCGCTTCTTTAATGTTTTGGACAGAACCAAAGTGTTGTAAAAGTGTGGTGATTGTTTTTTCTCCTACGCCCGGTATAGACTCTAGTTGGCTTTTAAGGCTGGTTTTACTACGCTTGTCTCTATGGAAAGTAATGGCAAACCTATGTGCTTCGTTCCGTATCTGCTGTAGCAGTTTCAAAGAGGGGGATTGTTTGCTTATGTGAATAGGGTAACTATCTTCTGGAAAGTAGATTTCCTCCAGACGTTTCGCTATTCCTATAATTGGTATCTGTCCATAAATACCCAATTCTTGCAAAGCTGCTACTGCAGCACCCAACTGCCCTTTACCACCATCAATAACAATGAGATCAGGAAGTTTTTGATTTTCCTCTATCAACCTTCTGTACCTTCTAGTAACTATTTCTCGCATGGATGCAAAATCATCAGGCCCCACAACAGTTTTAATATTAAAATGCCGATACTCTTTTTTTGCAGGCTTTCCATGTTGGAAGACAACCATGGCTGCTACGGGATGTGTGCCTTGTATATTAGAATTATCAAAGCATTCGATATGCAAGGGTAAATCTTTTAATTGTAAGTCATGTTGTAATAATACAAGCGTCTTATTAGCACGGTTTTGGTTATCTTCTTGGCGTAGTAATGCTTCTCTTTTTAGAAAGAGTACATTTTTGGTAGCTAATTCTACTAATTTCTTTTTATCTCCTATTCTAGGTACAGTGAGCATTGCTTTGTCAAAGGTAGTAGCAATAGGTATGTTGACTAAAATCTCTGATGGATTACTTGCATACTTTTCTCTAAAATGTAAAATGATTAAAGGAAGTATATCTTCATCTAGTTCTTCTAGCTGCTTTTTAATCTCTGTATTTTGTGTACAGATAATAGCTCCCTCTTTTATTTGTAAATAGCTAATAAAAGCAGCTTTAGCATCAGATACAATAGCAAATACATCTAGATTTCCTACTTGCGGATTGACTACCAAGGATTTTGATTGGTAGTTTTCTAAAGCTGCTATTTTCTCTTTGTAAGCTTGTGCATTCTTATAGTCCATTGCTGCTGCTGCTTGGGACATCTTTTCTTTAAAATGTTTTTTGACAGCATTGATATTGCCTTTAAGAAAATGCTCAATTTGTTGAATGTCTTGGTTATAAGCTTCTTCGGTTTGCAATCCTTCACAAGGTCCTTTACAATGTCCTATATGATATTCTAAACAAACTTTAAATTTATGTTTACAGATGTTTTCTTCTAATAAATTATAGTTGCAAGTGCGGAGGGTATATAGACTCTTAATGAGATCTAGGATTTGATACATGTTTTTAAGGTCTGTGAATGGACCATAATATTGTCCTAGCTTAGCACCTGGTTGCCTGGTAGTAATGACTTTTGGAAACCGCTCGCGTGTAATGCATATGTAAGGGAAGCTTTTATCATCTTTCAGTAAAATATTATAACGTGGTTGAAATCTCTTGATAAGGTTATTTTCTAGCAGCAAAGCTTCATACTCAGAATTAACTATTGTAAAACTAATAGCAGCTATTTCCTCTACCATTCTCCTAGTTTTTAAATTATCCTGTTGGTTTTTGTTAAAGTAGCTAGAAACTCTCTTTTTTAGGTCCTTTGCTTTGCCCACATAGATAATCTGTTGCTGTTTATTATAAAAGAAATAAACTCCAGGTTGGTTAGGTAATTTTCCGATTTCTGTTATTTCATATTGCTTGGCTTCCATACATATAACCTTAATTCGATATAAAAATTAACACAAAGGTATTAAATGACTAGGAAGTTATATTAAGCTCATATAGCCTTACATAAGGAGCTTTTGTAGATTGGCTTGTCCTACCTCTTGTATCCTGTCTACTAAATGGATTAAAGTATCTCTAGTTAAATTTAAAAGTAAATTCGGACAAAGTCCTAATACTGCTACCAATACAATAACAGATAGTAGCACAACCCGTTCCTGCACATCAATATCTTTTAAAGTAGGTTCTAAAGCAGGAAGATATAAAGAGAATTTACCTGCAAACATACGTTGTATAGCCCATACATAGTAAGTAGCATTTAGTAAAATACATAACCCACCCAGTATACCCAGCCCAATAGGTAAGTATGTACTGAAGATAGAAGACTGGAAAGCTCCTAGTAAGATAAGTAGTTCGGCTATAAAGCCAGAGAATCCAGGCAGGCCTAGTGCAGCCGAAAAAGCTATTAAAGTTAGCGTAGTATAATAGGGCATACGTGCTGCTAGTCCACTATAATGGTTGATGGTTCTGTCGTTGGTCTTTTTATAAAGTGCCTCTACCAATAAGAAAAGTAATGTAGTAATTAATCCATGACTTATAAGCTGATATAGTGCACCCTGCACACCTTCAGCAGTTAATGAGCTTAATCCTAGTAAGAAAAAACCTATATGAGCTATAGAAGCATAAGCTATCATCCTTTTTAAGTCTTGCATAGCCAATGCATTCAGTGCTGCATAGATACTACAACCCACTCCTAGTATTCCTATCCAAAAACCGTAAAAAACAGCTCCCTCTGGGAATATACTATAAGCTGTTCTTAATAGGCCATAACCTCCTAATTTAAGTAAGATGCCAGCTAGCACAATTGAAATGGGTGTAGGTGCTTGTACGTGTGCATCTGGTAGCCAACTGTGGAATGGTACTACTGCTAGTTTAATAAGAAATCCAACCAACAGTACTAGGAAACCAAGCAGACGTAAGGGATAACCTCCTAGTAACTTACCACTAGCGACATTAAAGCTGGCATTAGGAACAAAGTTTTTGACATCAGCCATAAGCGGTATATCAAAAGTATGTACAATATCTTTAGAGGCTATTTGGTTATTTTGTACCATCTGTTGTATCATATCAACCGTTTCTGCTACTACACTTTCATGTAATGGTGTGTTGATTATACCTGTGTGTATACCAGTTGCTATAGGGTCGTAAGCAGATAAGCCTAGTCCAATAAGCACAACTAGTATAAGTATAGTGCCTAGTAATGTATAAAGAAAGAATTTAGTAGCTGCATAAGGACCTTTAGTATCTCCCCATAAGCCGATAAAAAAGTATATAGGTATTAAAGTAATTTCGAAAAAGATATAGAATAATAGAAAATCAAGTGCTAATAAACTACCTATAATCAGCGTATTTAGCAGCAAGTATAGTATAAAATAGGCTTTTACATATTTTTTGATGTGCCAAGAGGCAATGATTCCTATGAACATTACAATAAGCGCCAAAGCTACTAGACCAATGTTAAGGCCGTCTATTCCTAAATAATAATTGCTAGATAACATTCCTAGTTTACCTAATGGAAAGCACACCCAACTAAACCTTTCTACAAAAAATAGGCTGGTGGATGCATATTGGCTAGGTTCACAAGATAAAGGAAATGGTAGCCGGTAGAGTATTGCTAGAAAACAGATACCTTGTCCAAGGAGCGTTATTAATGCAATAATTTTGAATAGATTATCCCGACGAGTAGAAATACATGCAGCAATAAGTGCACTGGCCATGGGTAACCAAGTAATAATTGATAAAACGGGTATTGGCATAGGTATATAAAAAGGGAGTTCCCTGGCAAAGATTACATATATATCAATAAATACCTAATTATTTACAGAAGAGGCCGTGCTTTATAGTTACGAGCATTTTGTAGAATATACTTATCTACTACTTTGTAATTTTTCTAGAGCATGAAAAAATAACCCAACTTTTAAAGAGTATTTAGAGGCAGTTATTTTACGGATGTTGGATCTATTCAAGATAAAGTAAATGAGTGCTGTGCTTACAACAATCATATCTACCCTTTGATCGGACAGGCCGGGTATCTGTAAACGTTCCTCATGATTTTTATAACGAATACCTTTATAAATTTCTATAAGCTTTTCAAAAGGCAACTCATAAGCAGTAATTTCTGGATCTACTATAGGCATCTGCTCCTTTGCTCTATGCATGGATACTAAAGTAGTAAATGCGCCAGAGCTTCCTATTAACCTAGTTGGTTTGTAGACGTCTAATGCTTGAAAGAGTGGCTGCAGGCTTTCTTCTAAATATGCTTCTAGTTTAAGGAGATTCTCTGGTTGGATGGGGTCGTTCTGATGGAAATTGTCTACTAATCTTTGTGCACCTATCTCAAAACTTTGTGCCCATAAAGGCTTATTAGGCTGACAAATGATAAATTCTACACTTCCACCACCTATATCCATAATTAATGATGTTTCTTCTATTTTTACAGCAGCTTTAACACCTTTATAGATAAGTGCAGCTTCTTGAGCACCAGAAATTACTTCTACAGGAATATTGGTTAGTTGGTGAATGGAGTCTACAATTTCAACTGTATTGCTTGCATTACGCATGGCACTAGTAGCAACTGCATATATTTCATTTACCTCATAAGCATCAATCATTTCTCTGAATTTTATCATAGCATCTAATGCACGTTGTTTTGCTTCTGGTGTTATATATCCTAAAGCAAGGCTTCCTTCTCCAATTCTTACATAAAGTCGCTTTCTGGCTATTTCTATTCTTTCAAGAGGTTTCCCAATTAAATCTTTATAGGTATGATTATTTACATCAACAATCACTAAGTGGAAGGTATTGCTACCTAGGTCAATAACTGCAATTTTCATAGAGATTTTTGGCTGAAAAAATTAAGTAAGCTAGGGATTAACCTAACTTACTTATTACTAAGTAAATTTAATCATTCTTTCTATAAAAGAGATCTTGTATAGAATGTATAAATTTAGTGAAGGGGCCAACTTATTTGTATTACTTCCATAACCTGGTATAATATAATTTTCAGATGGATTAAATGTTTCAAAATTATACAACCATCCTAATCGTAATGTACAGCCACCATATATATTGAGCTTGTCTAATAAGCGTGTTTCAGAGCCTAATACCAATTCAAACCATGAGGCTGTTAGTTTCTTGTGAATAGCCTGTTCATCCTTTTGTGTAGGTATAGTTTGATTTGTAAAATGAGCCCTGCTATAACGTAGGCCTATATATATGTTGTCAGTAATACTGTATCTACTCAAATAGTCTAATCCTACACTTCCATAAAAGCCATTTGCGCTATATGCATGCTTATTGGCTTTTAGCTGGTCTGGATAAAGTTTTACATAGCCTAGGTCAGCAGAAAATTGTATATTTTTTCTAAATAATATATTTAAGTTGCCTACATATTCATAGGGTCGGTTAGGTTCGTGCTTTTTTATGTTTTTTAATAAATTCCAAGTGTTCTTCAATAAGCTAACACCTTCTATACCTATAGAAATTTCCTGTACAAACGGAATGTATGGTAACATATGGACCGATTGTTTAGTAACCAGCTGATCTAAAGGTTGTAAAGGGTCAGGGTTAGCTAAGGGGATTGGTTTCAAAGGCTGAGGCTTGGTAAGTAATGGTGCATTTGAAGTATCTGATAAGCTGTCTAGTGGTACTGCATTAGCATCAATATCTTTGGGTGTATCTACAGGGGAAGTAGATGTTTTATTGTGAGCAGGTAAAGACTTTTTGCCAATCTGTGGGGTGCTTGGTTTGGGTACAAACCCTGACAAGACCATATAACAGTATGTCAGCAACAAAAACTTAGCAAGACGATAATATATCATAAGTATACAGTACATTTTTAGATGCTCAAAGTTAAAATAATTCTAGCTCGTAAGCCTACCAAACTAAAGATATTTTATTGATATGGCGCGGTGGCTTTAACCCATCTATCTTTACCCTGTAAATCTTGTTCAATATAAATATTGTTAAATTGTTTGTCAGCTAGCTTAGAAGCTAATGCTAAGCCGAACCTTTCATTAATTTCAAGGTATAGTTTCCCTGTAGGTTGTAGATATGTTGAAGCAAGCTGTATAATTTGCTCATAAAATATAAGAGGTGCCTCGTCTGAAACAAAAATAGCTTGTGCAGGCTCATAAGCGAGTACACGTTGTTGCATCTGTTCTTTTTCTGATAAACATACGTAAGGTGGGTTGCTTACAATAATATCCCATTTTCTTCCAGGTAATGGATCTTGCAATATATTAGCTTGTATCCAATTTACGTTTGCCTGTAAACGTTGAGCATTGGAACGTGCTACTTTTAAAGCTGGTTCGCTAATGTCTAAGCCATCTACTTGAGCATCTGATAAGTCTTTTGCTAGCGTAATAGCAATACAACCACTTCCTGTCCCTATATCCAATATATGTAAGCCTGGTTTACTATTTTCTTTTATTATTAACTGCACGAGTTCTTCTGTTTCTGGACGGGGAATAAGTACAGACGGGTTGACAAAAAAGTTTCTATTCATAAAAGGGGCCTCCCCTAGGATATACTGAATAGGTTCGTGTTGATGAATGCGCTGTACAATCTCTGCCAATATGTCTGTAGAAAATGTATGCACTAGTGGCTTATCTAAGGTAATGGCTAATGCATCTATTTGAAAATAATATTCTACAAGGCGCAGTACAATAGCACGGCATTCACCAGGGCTTTCTACAGCTGGTAAAATACGTTGGTATAGATTATTATAAAGAACTCTACTGCTTTTAATCATGATTTAAGGGTGGAATGATATGCTATACAATATAGTAATTCTATTTTATATGGTCTGTTCAGTGGTAAATACAAGATTGCTAACCAATGGCACACCTTATGCTACTAATATTTAATAGCTATCAGTTAAAGTTATAGGAATATAATTAACTTTGATGCTTATTAATCAGATCAGCTCAAACAAAATTCAAACAAACAACATATATGTTAAAAAATACTATTATTAGATATGTTATTGTATTAAGCATGATGCTTATACAGGCCTGTAATTGTGGAGATGATTCTTCTAGAACACCTGATATATCTTCTGGACCTACCGGAGATGGGACTTCCAAAACCGGCAGAAAAACTTCTGAAAGTAAACCTAAACCAGATGGAAAAGCTGCTGGAGATAAAACTAAAAACCCTTCTTCTATTACGACTTGGGATATAACAGGGAACATATATAAAGCAGCAGTCCAAATTAATCAAACAGACAATTGGCTTAATCAACTAGGTATTGATAAAACAAAGAAAGAAACAGTGGTGGTGAATGCTTCTAATTCATACATAAAAAGCCCTGGTGGAGGTATTGATGGTGCATTAGGTAGTTGGGCAGGAGCTAATAATACTAATCCTTGGAGAATCCCAGCCCCAGTACTTCCTAATGGGAATAGTGCACCTGATAGGCTTAATGCAGGTAAGTTTGCTTTATTCTCGGTTCCTTTTGGGCACATTTATCTGGCTGTAGGGCCTATGGCTAGTCAAGTACAGTCCCTTAAAAAGACAAGAGATTTGATTGCTAATTTATATTACAATATACTGACCCAAGCAGAGCAGGACAATAAGAAATGTGTAGTCTTATGCGCTATTTCTACCCAAATATTTGCTGCAGATGGTAAGGAAACTGACACAGGAAAAGCTTTTACAAAAGCAGAATTTGTTATAAATGCTTATGAGGGAATGAGACAAGGTATAGCTCAGTTCCAACAAGAGAGCCCTAACCATACACTTAAGATTATCCTTAATAACTGGGATGAAACAGTAGTAGATCAAGTGAAGCCGTTGACTAAATAAATTATTATTTAAAGTACCTATTCTGGAATAATTTTAGGTATGTAAATAGGCAAGCCCATATAAACAGCGCACAAGAATGCTATATGCCTCTTACAGGTTGTTTATATATAATTTAACTAACTTATTTATGTTTATAAATAAGTATGGGTGCGATCCACTAGCTAGAATTTTAGCTTGCTACAGAGAGGCAATTGCAGTAGGTCTATTAAGAAACGGCTATCAAGGGAAATTGTGGTTCACTCTATTACAAGTAAGGAAAACTTAAGCAATAAACTGTGCATTTAAAGCATAAAAAGCCAAATTAGCTTTAGTACAATAACAAATTTAAGTAATTGTACACAGCATCCTTAATGCTTAAGTAGAGTATATTGCTAGTTTCTTCATTTTATGGTCTGCAACCATAGTAGCGAAGTAATACAAAACCATGATGGCAAAGAAGCTTTACTGCGAAAACTTGTAACCAATAAGTAATTTTATGTGTACTGTAATTAGAGCCATCACATCTATACTTAATAAAAAATATATAAGATCATTAGCATAAGAAGCTAAAGTTTAAGTACATAAGCTAGCTACTTATCCTCTACCTCTGGGTGGTTATGCTCTGTATTGTTATGTTCTGTTATAGGATCAACTAACTCATGCCTAGTTTCTAAAAGTTCAGAATCAGTTACTTCTGTTGCTTCATATTTTTGCACGGGCTGCTGAATACTTGCTCTTTTATCCAAAACAATAAGTGCAACACCTGCTAGTATGGCTACATCTGCTAGGTTAAATACAGGTAGACAAGTCACATAGTATCCTGAATACCATGGCACCCAATCTGGAAGTCTACCTGACCAAAGATCAATATAAAGCATATCAATAACCTGTCCATAAAACCAGCTCATAGGTGCTCCATAAGGTGCATTATGCAAAATTTTTCCATAAAAAATACTATCTATCCCATTGCCAGCAGCTCCTCCCAGTATCAGCGACCAGCCCCATAGTAGCCATTTTGAACTATTGGTTTCTTTAGCTAAGTTCCATATATACTTGATAATCATAGAAGTCGCTATGATACGTATAATCGTGAGTAATACCTTATCATAAGTAAATCCAAACTGGATACCAAAGGCCATGCCTGGATTTAAGGTATAAAATAGTTTAAACCAATTTCCTAGTAATTTAATTTGGCCCAACGTACCCATTTGCATGTTAAAGTATACCCATAACTTGAGTACCTGATCTATTACAACAGCTAATAGTGCTATACCATAAAACTTCCAAACTTTCTTCGTCATAATATTTAAATAGAAAAAGGATAAAGATATAGCTTCTTCTTTAAAAATGTTTATTCTTATCTATTGAAGTTATTTAGATGAATAATAAATCTCTGCTAACTTCTCAATTACATAATCAATTTCTGCAGCAGTATTGTACTTGCTAAACGAAAAACGTATGGCTGTATTTTTATGTGCTGGGTATAAAACTTCCATAACATGTGACCGTTTCTGACTCCCACTAGTACAGGCGCTGCCAGACGAAGCAGCAATATGGTTGATATCTAAGTTAAATAATACCATATCATGATCTTCAAACTTTGGTAAATTCACACTTAAAAGTGTATAGATGCTACCTGTTAAATTCATGCTGTCTCCATAAAAACTAATATCAGGTATAGCACTTTGTAAACCTTTAATCATTTGCTTTTTTAGTTGCTCTATTGCTGTCTTGTTAGTTTGCATATTACAGTAGGTAGTTTCTAATGCTTGGCTTAGCCCTACAATAGCCGGTATGTTTTCCGTACCTGCTCGCATACCACGTTCTTGAGCGCCACCTAAGACCTGTGGAGCTATTGATAAGTCTTTATTAATATAGATCATGCCACTACCTTTAGGTCCGTGAAATTTGTGTGCCGAACCCACTAAAATATCTACAGGAAGTTCTGATAGATTTAACTGATAATGCCCTAAGGTTTGTACAGCATCTGTATGAAAGATAGCCTGGTATTGGCGACATAACGCTCCAATATGTAATAAGTCATTTAGATTACCTATTTCATTGTTGCCATGCATTAGGCTTACCAAAGCAGATTGGTATTGCTTTAATAATTCTTCTAAATGTGCATAATCAATATGGCCTATAGAATCCAGTTGTACATAATGAAGCTGAATCTTCTGTAAGGCAGCAAGTTGCTGTAAAGGTTCTAATACAGCCAAGTGTTCTATAGGTGAAGTAATTACATGCTTGATAGCTAATTTTTCTATAGCACCTCTAAACGCTAGGTTGTTACCTTCTGTACCGCCTGAAGTAAAAAAGATTTCAGTAGGCGTAACATGAAGAAGATCTGCTACTGTTCTACGAGCTTTCTCTATAGCTACCTTAGTTACACGCCCATAGGCATGTAAAGAAGAAGGGTTGCCATATAATGTTTCCATATAGGGCAGCATAACTGCTAATACTGACGGATCCAAGGCAGTGGTAGCGGCATTGTCTAGGTAAACATGCATAACTCAGATTATAATATTTTAACAGTAGGAAAGATGTTTTTAATGTGCTGTATTACTTCTGTTACAATTGCATTTGCTTTTTCTAGACTAGTGCCTTCGGCATGAATGCGTATAATAGGTTCTGTATTAGACTGCCTAATATGAAACCAACCACCATCTACAGTTACTTTAATGCCTTCCTCTGTATTAACAGGGTAATTACTGTATTGTACTTGTATGCATTTTAGAATAGCAACAGGGTGCACGTCAGGAGTAAGTTGTATTTTAGTCTTAATAAGCTCATAGCTAGGATATTGTTGCCGTAGGCTAGAAGCTGTCTTTCCGGTTTGTGCTAAATGAGATAATAGTAAAGCAATACCTACAAGTGCGTCTCTGCCATAATGTAGGGGTGGGTAGATAACACCTCCATTGCCTTCTCCACCAATAACAGCATTCGTGGCTTTCATCCTCGTTACCACATACATTTCGCCAACAGCAGAGGCAGCATATATACCTCCATGTTTTTCTGTAACAACTTGCAAAGCACTAGAGGAAGACAGATTAGAAACAGTATTTCCTGGAGTATGGCTAAGTACATAGTCTGCCACTGCTACTAATGTATAATCTTCGCCCCAAGGTTGTCCTTTTTCATCGATAATTACCAATCTATCTACATCTGGGTCTACTGCTATACCTAAATCATATGCTCCACTTTTTAACTCATTAATTAAATCACCCAAGTTTTGTGTAATAGGTTCTGGGTCATGTGCAAATAAGCCGGTCGGATTACAGTACATGCCTGTATATGCTACATGTAAAGCTTGCAGTAGCTTGGGTACAGCTAAGCCACCTGTGGAGTTAACAGCATCTACAATAACTTTAAACTTCCTTTCCCTAATAGCTGGTATATTGACTAAAGGCAATGCTAAAATCTGTTCAATATGTTGTTCTATATGCCCCTCCTGATATTGATACTTTCCCAGTTGGTTGCCTTTTGCAAATATATGATCGCCTGTTGCTGCTAGTGCAAATACTTTGTTGGCCGTATCAGCATCTATATATTCTCCATCTGCATTAAACAGCTTAAGTGCATTCCATGCAGCAGGGTTATGGCTAGCTGTAATGATTATGCCTCCGCTAGCTTGTTCTTGAGAGACTGCTAAAGCTACGGTAGGGGTAGTGGAAAGTCCTATATCAATTACATCAATGCCTAAGCTTTGGAAGGTAGCACATACAAGTTGATTGATCATGCTACCAGAAGGGCGGGCATCCCTTCCTACAACTACTAATTTTTTAGTGGAAGGAATTATTACTTGCCTTCCAAAAGCAGCAGTAATATGTACAATATCAATAGGTGTTAAGCTATCGCCTATTTTACCACCTATAGTACCTCTTACGCCTGCTATAGATTTAATTAAAGACATGGGTTGTTGTTAATATGTTAAGTGTGATAATAAGCCTCTTTCGAAAGTAAACTTAAAGTAGTCAGAAACTTATCTAAACACAAGTGATACTATAGTTTCGAAAGAAGTCTAATATAAAACTTTTATAATAAACTTATAGGTTTTACTGACTGCACTGCCCTGAATAGAGAGTATGGTTACATCAGCTTTTTACTTGTTGGATGGGACCTGTTCTATTGTATAGGCTCTTGACTTCCAATCATCATTATTGCGAGCGAAAGAGGAATCATTTGGGAAGCCTGTAGTATGTTACCTACTTTTATGCTGGCTCGCTACGACTAGTTGGTAGTCTTGCCATGACAAAGATAGCATCCTATAAGCGCTAGTGTAGCAGTTTAGTAAAGTACTATTCATAAAAAGTATGAATACAATATATTCTTCTTCGCTGCACCACCAATGTCTATTGTATAGGCTTTTGATAGCATAGTATCATTTCGAGGTAATGCCGAAGCAATCCAGGAGAATATCTCTAAGTATCTGTGTTGTGCTAGATGGCCACAATCGTTGCTATATAGCTTTGCGATGATAATAAGACTTTTGAGTCACTATATTCTACCTTATAACTACTATTGCCCTTCTGTAGCTAAAAACCTTTCTGCATCTAAAGCTGCCATACAACCTGTACCAGCTGCTGTTATGGCTTGTCTATAAATACTGTCTTGTACATCGCCAGCTGCAAATACACCTGGTATATTAGTTTTGGTGCTCCCAGGAGTGGTTTGTATATATCCTTTGTTATCTAAAGTAATATAAGGTGCAAACAAAGCTGTATTGGGTTGGTGGCCAATAGCTACAAAAAAGCCTTGTAAGAGCAGCTCAAATGAAGTCTGTGATCTTTTGTCAAATAAGCGTACTCCTTCTACTTCTTGGTCTCCTAATATCTCTTCAATTCCTGTATTAAAGAATATAGAAACATTAGGCTTGCTAATTAAGCGTTGTTGCATGATATGTGATGCACGCATTTTGTCGCTACGCACTAGCACATATACTTTGTTGCAAATTTTAGATAAATGAAGCGCTTCTTCGGCTGCAGTATCTCCTCCACCTACTACTGCTACATCTTGACCCCTAAAAAAGAAGCCATCACAAGTAGCACAAGCAGAAACACCACGTCCATTGAGTCGTTTTTCAGATTCTAATCCTAGCCATTTAGCAGAAGCACCTGTGGCAATGATAACTGTTTTAGCTTCAACAGTTGTGGTTGTATCAATAGTAAGTTGAAAGGGATAGCAAGAAAAGTTAACTGCTGTAACTGTAGCATTACGTATATCTGTACCAAAACGCTGTGCTTGAGTCTGAAAGTCGACCATCATCTGGCTGCCTAGCGCACCTTCTGGATAGCCAGGGAAATTCTCTACTTCTGTGGTAGTAGTTAATTGCCCACCAGGTTGCAAACCTTGGTAAAGCACCACATCTAATCCGGCACGTGCTGCGTAGATAGCAGCTGTGTAGCCTGCAGGACCTGAGCCAATGATAGCTACAGATACAGGAGAGGAAGTACTTGCATTATCCATATACGCAGGGTTAACCTAGATAGTTTTTTAAAGTTTTGCTGCTTGCTACATGGCGTAATTTTTTGATTGCCTTTTCCTTAATCTGGCGCACACGCTCACGAGTTAGGTTAAACCGAGTACCTATTTCTTCTAGGGTCATTGGGTTTGTACCTTTTAAACCAAAGTAATAGCTTATAACACCAGCTTCTCTTTCTGTAAGCAAGGATAAAGCACGTTCTATATCTTTGCACAAAGATTCATCAATAAGCGTATCATCAGGTTTATCTTCATCATCATCTTCTAATACGTCTAGTAAGCTATGCTCTTCACCTTGTACAAAAGGAGCATCCATTGATACGTGACGACCAGATATTTTCATGGTATCACTTATTTCGCCGGGCGTAACCTCTAGTTCTTCTGCCAGCTCTTCAGCAGTTGGTTCGCGTTTATATTTTTGTTCAAGCTGCGAGAAAGTCCTAGATAATTTGTTAAGGGTACCTACTCTGTTGAGTGGTAAACGTACAATACGCGACTGCTCAGCTAAAGCTTGCAAGATAGACTGTCTAATCCACCATACGGCATAGGAAATAAACTTAAATCCTCGTGTTTCGTCAAAACGCTGAGCCGATTTAATAAGTCCTAAGTTCCCCTCATTAATAAGATCACTCAACGATAGGCCTTGGTTCTGGTATTGTTTAGCCACAGACACTACGAAACGTAAGTTAGCTTTAGTAAGCTGTTCCAATGCAATTTTATCGCCTGACTTAATACGTTTTGCAAGTTCCACTTCCTCTTCTGGTGTAAGCAGGTCTACTCGTCCAATCTCTTGTAGATATTTATCTAAAGATTGGCTTTCGCGGTTGGTAATCTGCTTGCTTATTTTGAGCTGTCTCATATAAATAAATTGTTATTTAAAAAAATAGACGATAGTAAAGATGTAGCTATTTTCTACTAACTAATAATATACAGATATTTATTCTGTATTACAGCATATATAGTATACAATTAAGCTTCCGTTGCTTTTGGGTTAGGAAGTAATACTTTTCTAGACAGTTTATATTTGCCTGATTTAGGGTCGATCTCTAGTAGTTTAACAGGTATTACTTCACCTAGCTCTAGTACTTGATCAAGATTTTCTATTCGTTCCCATTTTACTTCAGAGATATGCAATAAACCTTCTTTGCCAGGCATAAACTCTACAAAAGCTCCAAAAGGAACAATAGATTTCACGGTTCCTTGATACACGTCTCCTACCACTGGTTCTGCAACAATATCTTTAACTCTTTTCTCTGCTGATTGCACAGCTTCTTGGTTAGGACCAAAGAATTTAATAATTCCTTTTCCTTCTACTTCTTCTATAATAATGGTAGTACCTGTTTCACGTTGCATCTCTTGAACAATTTTACCACTTGGCCCAATAACTGCACCTATCATATTTTTAGGTATGGTCATGGTACTAAAGCTAGGAGCATGCTTTTTATAAGTAGTTTTAGGCTCTGTAATGGTTTTATTCATTTCTCCTAAAATATGTAATCTGCCTGCTTTAGCCTGCTCAAGTGCTTTTTGTAAAAGTTGTGGAGTAAGACCAGAGACTTTTATATCCATCTGGCATGCAGTGATCCCTTTTGCTGTGCCAGCTACTTTAAAATCCATATCTCCTAATGCATCTTCATCACCCAATATATCAGATAAGATAGCATGTTTGCCAGTTTGCTCATCCATTAGCAAGCCCATGGCTATGCCTGAAACAGCAGATCGAATAGATATACCTGCATCCATTAACGCTAATGATCCTGCACATACAGTAGCCATAGAAGAAGATCCATTAGATTCTAATATATCTGAAACAATACGAATGGTATAAGGGTTTTCTGTATCTAGAGGTAACACTTTTTTAAGTGCACGCATAGCCAAATGTCCATGGCCTATTTCTCTTCTGCCAGGACCTCTGTTAAATTTCACTTCGCCTGTAGAAAAGCTAGGGAAATTATAATGTAACATAAACCGGCTATAGCCATTTAATAATGCACGGTCTATCAGCTGCTCGTCTAGCTTTGTGCCTAAAGTAACGGTAGTTAGCGATTGTGTTTCACCTCTAGTAAATAAGGAAGAACCATGTGCAGCAGGTAGATAATCGATTTCAGATTCTATAGCTCGTATTTCGTCTAATTTTCTTCCATCTAGGCGTAGCCCTTCATTTAAAGCTAAGTCACGCACTACCTGTTTCTCTAATTCGTAGTAGTATTTGTCAAAATGGACTGTGCTGGTTTCTGGATCTTGCTGTAATAATTCTTTTAGATATTCTTTTTTGATTTGTTTAAAAGAACTTTTACGAAGGTGTTTATTAGTAATACCTTTTTTTGCTGTAGCATATACTTTATCATATAATGCCTTGAAGGTTCTGTCTTTTAATTCAAAGTTTTCTGTTTCTTGTAATGGCTCTGCCTCGAACTTAAGAGTTGCTACTGCATCTGCTAATTCTTTTTGTACTTGACATTGTAGCTTAATGGCTTCATGAGCAAATTGTATAGCTGCTATAATGTCAGCTTCTTGTACTTCATCCATTTCACCTTCTACCATCAAGATGTTCTTTTCACTACCTCCAACCATTAGGTCAATATCGGCTTTTTCTAATGCAGACTGAGTAGGATTAACGACAAATTGTCCGTCTATCCTTGCCACTCGTACTTCAGATATGGGTCCTTCAAAAGGTATAGGAGAGATCATAAGAGCAGCAGAAGCAGCTAGTCCTGCCAGCGACTCTGGTAATATTTCTGGGTCTGCAGAAATTAAAAAAATGTTGATTTGTGTTTCATGTTTATAATTATCAGGGAACAAAGGCCTTATAGCTCTATCTACTAACCTAGAAATTAAAACTTCATGGTCCCCTAATTTCCCTTCACGACGTAAAAAGCCGCCAGGAATTTTACCAGCTGCTGCGAACTTCTCTTGATATTCTACATGTAGTGGTAAGAAATCTACAGTAGGGTCTAGTTCTTGTTTAAATACCACTGTTGCTAGTAGCATGGTATCGCCCATTCTTACCACTACAGAACCGTCAGCTTGTTTTGCAAGTTTTCCTGTTTCTATGGTTATTTCTCTGTGTTCAGGTAAGCTTATTGTTTTAGATATGATCTTGTTAAGCATATATGAGTTGTGTGTATTAATTGCTATGCTGTTTAATAAAGAGGTGTATGTACAGTTAAATTACAAATTAATGGCTTATAAGCGATTTTGTAATTTGTTATGTCCTTTTTTATCCTCACAGGTTGGGTGTGTGCATACGTATGATAAAGTCTACCATACGTATGTATACTAATAGAAAGGCTACTATTTACGTATGCCAAGCTTTACTATGATATCTCTGTATCGTTCTATGGCTGTATTTTGTAAATAAGTTAATTGTTTTTTCCGTTTACCAACGAGCTTAATAAGCCCTAACCTAGAAGCTTTATCCTTAGGGTACTGTTTAAGATGTTCCGTTAAATATGTGATTCTGTTACTAAATAAGGCAATTTGTGACTCTGGAGAGCCTGTGTCTTGTGCCACATTCTTAGCACTATAGGTTAAAAATATATCTTTTTTATCCTCTTTATTTAAAGCCATTTTGGTTAATTTTTAATATTTTTTAGACGGTTGTAAATATAATAATGAAAGATGTTATACGCAAGCTTCAAAAATATTTTATGCGTATTCGTGTATTATTGAAATATGGGCAATTCTTGCTTGTTATAATGGTAAATTGAGCATTTGTGTATTTTTGTTCTATTGGTAAGAGAATATACAGTCTTACTATATTTATATAACTACTTTTTTCTACGTGCTATAGATTTTTTTAGCTTTCTCCAGAATATACGATAGGCATCTCCTTCTAATAGACGGGTATCTTTTTGTGCTTGCCTTAGGAAGAATAACCCAAAAGGAAGCAATACAATATTAGGGGCCCAAGCACCACTTATTGTGTCTATTATGTCTACTTTTGCCCATTTTGTGCCAAATATGTCTACCATATAATACAGTAGTATAAATACAGTCGATATAAGAAGTGGTATGCCAAAACCTCCCTTTTTTATTAAAGCCCCCAAAGAAGCACCTATTAAAAGCATAAGAATACAGCCTATGGCATAAGAAGTGCGTTTATTTTTTTCAATTTGAAATTCTTTTAATTTTCTATCTACAGAGGTAATCTTATTGGTATATGGCTGTATCTTATATCTAAGCTCTTTTACTTGCTCTAATGCTTTTTGAATAATTTGTGAGCGTTTAGGGTTGTTAGCTAAGTCGTGTGTAATAGGTATTTTATTGCTAACAACGTTATCCTCTTGTACGCTAGGGGCAATAATAGTTTTTGAGTCTGTTTGTAACGATAAAGCCTGATGGCTACTTGTATCTGTTATATCTATATTATCTACAGCAGCCGTTTCTTTATGATTGGCTGGTAAGTTTGTATGATCGAGTGCAGGTAAATGGTAATGCTTTTGGAAATCTTTTAATATAGATGTTTGATTTTTCTTGATTCTTGACTGCATTTTACTAATATCTTTGATGATTTCCTTTGTGGTTTTAGTACTATGATAGTAAGTAAAATATTTTTCATTGGTTCTTGTCAGTTTAAATGCATCTAAATCAATAAGAACCTTTTGAGCTTTAAAACTTGTTCTATAAAAGTTAGGAATAATAACCTTACTAGAGGCTGTACTTGTTTTATTATCTTTTTTTTCTGGTAGCTTTTCTAAATAATTATGTCCATTAAACAATTCTATTACCAGGTATTGCCCATTGTTGATGGTCGTTAGCTGACCAAAAGATGCAGTAGTCATATGCACATTCCCTTTGTTTTTAGTGTGGTCATAGATGACAATATCTTCTAAGGTTTTTTGGTCAGGCAGCTTTCTTTCTACTCGAATACTATAATCCGGGATGCCATTATAAAATACGCCCTCTTTAATAGCTATAGAAGGTTTCTTTTTTCTAAGATCATATAACAGTGTGTGTGCTTTTACAGTTACTTTAGGTACAATATAGCCGTTAGAGAAATATACAAATATACTTAATAAGGTTACTAAGAATAGTAAAGGTCTTAATATGCGTATAAAGGGTATGCCTGCACTCTTTAATGCCGTTAGCTCTAGCTGCTCTCCTAAACTGCCAAATACCATGAGCGAGGATACCAACGTAGCTAATGGAAAAGCCATGGGAGTGGCATTAATACCAAAATAGCAAAAAAGCTGAACGTAAACCCAAAACCCTAGGTCCTTTCCGATTAATTCATCAAAGTATATGAGAAAAAACTGCATCAACATAATGAATACAGTTACGGAAAGTACAAGTATAAATAACTTGATAAAAGGTGTTAAAACTATTTTGTCTGTTCTTTTTATTAATGTCATCTGGTTCGAAATAGTTGCTATTTGCTCAAAGAGTTCTAAATTTGTAAAGAAATTTTAAAATAATGGTTAGAATTTACCATAAAATTTGTAATATAGCCGCTTATCAGGCGAGGTAGCTCAGATGGTTAGAGCGTCGGATTCATAACCCGAAGGTCGGGGGTTCGATTCCCCTCCTCGCCACATCATCTTACAAATATAGTATTTCTGTTGTTGCTATGCGTGTTGATATACTCACTTGTTTGCCTAAATTACTAGAAAGCCCTTTTGCACACTCTATTTTGAAGCGTGCCATAGACCGTAATTTATTAAATTTACATATCCATGATTTAAGAGACTATTCTCTTGATAAGCACAAAAAAGTAGATGACTATGCCTATGGAGGTGCAGCAGGTATGGTACTTGCTATTCCACCTATTGCTAGTTGTATCAATCAGCTAAAAGAAAAAGTAGCATACCAAGAGATCATTTATATGGCACCAGATGGTGAACTGCTTACACAACAGTTGGCCAATCAGCTTTCTATGCAAGAGAATCTACTAATATTATGTGGTCATTATAAGGGTGTTGATGAGCGTGTGAGGCAACACTTTGTAACACGTGCCATTAGTATAGGAGACTATGTGTTATCAGGTGGAGAGCTGGCAGCAGCTGTATTAGTAGATGCTATCGTAAGACTTTTGCCAGGCGTATTATCTGATGAAACTTCTGCACTTACTGACTCTTTTCAAGATAACTTAGTAGCGCCTCCAGTATACACAAGACCTTACAATTTTCAGGGTATGTGTGTTCCTGATATTTTGCTTTCTGGCAATGAAAAAGCTATTCGTGAATGGGAATATCAAACTGCTATAGAAAGGACTAAACAACTGCGTCCAGAATTATACAATAAGTTTAATACAGATGTTGAGTAAATATCATGAAATCATAGATACATTGGTTGCCAGGTTTGCTGGGGCCAACTCTATGAAGGTGATACAGCCTTTTAGCGTTCATCCTATTTGTATGCTGAACCATGTGCTTATACGTAGTAATGGTGGCCCCTTGTATTATGCGCAGCCTGGTCATGAATTGGTACAGCTATTGCCCAATGAATTTTTATTAATACCTGCCCGCCAGCCTGTTAACCTTGCTTATGGTAAAGCAGATATGTTGCCTATAACAGGGGCTTTGTTAATGGATAACTATACAAGCTATTTAACACCCCTTACACAGTTGCCTATGGATGATGCTACTTCTATAGGGTTTAGTTATATCAATTTTGATGTAGAAGTACTAGAATATGTAAATTTGTTTGATATCCTAGATTTGCCAACTTTTACTATTCCTACTTCTGTTAATTTTTTAAAACTGTTTGAGTATGTTTTAGAAGAGTGCTATATGGAAAAGCTAGCGAAGGTACACGCATTAAACCATGCTACTAATCTATTAGCTGTAGAGATAATTAGATATATATATCAGCATCGGTTGTTTGTAGATAGGCTTGTTGCTAAGCTTAAATACTTACAAGACAAACGTATTCTTGACATTCTTAAGTATATCAATAAAAATTTAAATAAAGATTTATATAACAAGGTATTAGCAGGCATAGCTAATATTTCAGAAGACTATATGGGACAGTATTTTAAACTGGCTATTAACGCACGGCCGCAGGCTTATGTAGAACACCAACGCATGAGACAAGCGCTTCATCTGCTTCAGGCTACCTCTCAATCAATAGAAACTATTAGCAGAGAAATAGGATTAAAGGATACGGCCTACTTTTGCCGAAGGTTCAAAAATTTGTTTGGTATACAAGCTAGCAAGGCACGTAATAGGAGTTTTATATTCAGTTGCCAATTGCAAGAGTAGGTGCATAGCACCTAAATAGTAGCATTTTTAATAAATGCTATACATTTATTGTTTTGTTTGGGGTAAATGCAAGGATATGCTCTACAAAACTTCTTTTCAGATTGCTTGGCTACGCTTTGTAGCGCCCAGCCCCTCTCAAACATCATTAAGGCTCCATAAAATAGGCATGAAAATTCAGTATATTATAAGTAATAAGATTACATAGTTTCACCTTGGATTGTTGTCCATTACTTTCCCATGATTTTATATATATATCATAGTAATTTTATAGAGTGTCCAATGTGGGCTAGTGCAAAACAAAGTCTTATCAAAATATTTTACTATTGCTGCTAATTAATATTTGTATATGTTCTAACAAGGACATATAAATGTTTCGAATCGTTTAAAATAGTTATTGTCATACTCTTTCACTATTATCTATAGAATGCTATTTTAACCGTATTAGCCATGATAATGTATCTAACATAACTGACACTATGTAGCAATAGCTAATATATAACATTTTGAGTGCTTGTGTTGAATTAATACGCAGTCTAAGTACAAAATTAGTCAAACTATATCAATTAATTTTTTAAAAAATGTTTGGACCCAGACTAGATGCTATGTATATTTGGCACAAATCAAAAATATATAACGTATATAATATAATCTATTACAATTGCAAAAAACAATTTCACAGTATATTAAACTTTGACAATTATGAAAGTATTAAAACAAATAATTAATAAACATATGTCTTTGTCACTAGGCACCTTATTTGCCTTGATGATCATGACAGGTGTTACTGCTTGCGAGAGCTGTAATACTAAACCAAGTACAGACGGTAAACCTTCTCTTTCTATAAAAGGGGGTAAAGAGGAAAATGGTAAAATTGTATTCCAAGATTCGGAAGGTAAAGAAAATAGAACAGTGACTGTAATCGTTGATCTTGATGATGATTCTAAAAGCAACAGTAAATCGGCCATTTATGCAAATTATCTCTTAAATGTTACGTTAAAAGGTGCTGATAAACTAACCTATGAAGGTTTTGATAAGCAAGGAAAGTCCGTGCCATCTGAAGTTAAAAGTGGAGAGACTCTAACAGGAGAAACATTAGAACATTTTATCAAAGATGCTATAGATGGTACATTAGAGAGCGCTCATGAGATAGAATTTAAGTTCTGTCCAGCTAGTGATATAACGGAAATGGAGGCGACATTCGAGCTTCGGGATAAAAACAACTCAAATGATTCAATAGATAAAAAAGTTGTGTCGTGGAAGGCGGCTGAGAAGCCTAAAGATGATAGGAAAGACTTAGAGGAAAAAGAAGGATTATTAAAGGAAATTGAAGAAAAAGAAGCTGAAATAGTAGCAATCGAGAATAGTATAAAACAGATCAAATTGGCAGCTGACTCTGATGTGATTGGGGAAGTAACACTAGAACAAGTAGATAGCGTTAAAGCTGAACTTGATAAAGCTAAAGCTTCAGTTGAGGCAATAATTAATAAATCTGATGCAATAGTAGCTAACTCTGCGGATGAGGAGATTAAGGGGCGAGTGGCAGGGAATATACAAAAAGCTCAACAGCTATTAACACAAATACAACAGATAGAAACTCAATTAGCATCAAAATTAGCCCATGAAAGGCCAGAATTACTTATAGAAAAAGTAAAAGGAAAAAAGGACTTTATGGATAGCCAGTATGCAATATTAAAAGAAGCATTAGACAAGAAGAAGGGATTAAATCTTGATACAGCTAAAAATGTACTAGTAATAATAGAAAAAGCAAAGGAAGAGATAGAGACAATAGCAGGCCATCTAAACAAATGGGCAGGAGAAGACAAAGAAGTAGCGAAACAAGTAGAACAAGCTATTAAGAATGCAAAGAGTGCTTCAAATCTAGCTAACAGAGCAAGAAAAGGCTATGAAAAAGTAGATAAAGAGGATGCTATAGCAAAATTCGAGAATGATATTAATGCTGCAACGAATGAAGCAAATCGTGCAACTACTCTATTAAATAGTATAGAGGAAGGCAATCTAGCCGAGGCTCTAAAAGCGATAGCTTCAGCAGAAGAAAATGAAAAACTTGCAAAATTGGTACTAGATACTCGATTGAAATCATATTTAGTAACTGAAAAGGACAAGCGAGATTTTCAGATAAAATTAGCACCTGTTAGTGATGCTATAGCTGCAGTACATAATGCTTATAACAGCGCAGTTGCAGCAGAGTTAAAAGTAGAAGCAGACAAAGTAGCTAAAGAGGGAGAAAATAAAGAAGGAAAAGCAACAGCTACAGCTAAGTCAGCAGAAGAAGCAGCTAGAATAGCAGCAGATGAAGCAGCTAGGCAACAAGCAGCAGCAGAGGAAGAAAGGAAGCAGAAGGAAGCAGCAGATTTAAAAATATTGGAAGATAAGGTAGCTAATCTAGAAAAAGCGCATGACAACGCTTCTAAGAAAGCGGAAGCTGATAAAAAAGAGATAGCTGGTTATAAGAGTAAAGGTAAATACAAAAATGTACAAGAACGTAAAGCTGCCGAGAATGCGAGAGTAAATGCTGAATTAGGCGCAGCAAAAACTGCGCTAGATAAAGCACGAACTGAGTTAGAAACTTTTAAGCAACAAGCAGCAGCAGAAGAGGACGCTAGAATAGCAGCAGAGGAAGCAGCTAGGCAACAAGCAGCAGCAGAAGAGGAAGCTAGAATAGCAGCAGAAGAAGCAGCTAGACAAGCAGCAGCAGAAGAGGACGCTAGAATAGCAGCAGAAGAAGCAGCTAGACAACAAGCAGCAGCAGAGGAAGCTAGAATAGAAGAAGAAGGCAGAAGAGCAGTAGAAGAAGCAGCTAGAAAAGAAGCAGAAGAAGAAGCTAGAAAAGCAATAGCAGAAGGAATCAGACAAGCAGTTAAAGCGGTCTACTTTGCTCATCCACAAGAAGAAAAGGAAAGTTTTGGAAATGAAGGATATGAGTTAAAGTTGGCAACTAGCAAGGATACAATAATAGCTAAGCATGTGCCCATTAGAATTACAAGTGATAATGAACATGTTAAAACTACCTTAAATAGCAAACCTGTGACTTATGGTACAGAGGTATTATTAAGTGATTTTCTTGCTGAAGACCACCCAATAGATGCAAATGCTGACTCTACACTAATTGTGCTAAAAGTAGAGCCTATTGGTACAGATAACTCTGCTAATAATGCTACAATTACTATAGAGATATTGGGAAGTGACGCAACAGGTACTAAGGAAGTTGTTAATAAAAGAGAGATGAATTGGACAAAAGGTGCTTAAGGAACAGTGCGTTTGTTAAATCATAGTTATAAAAAAGGGACCTTTAAGGTCCCTTTTTATTTATGCTTTTTCTCTTTTCTGCTAAATGGCTAGGTTGTTAACTTAGAAGCAGCGTAATTTATTACTTTATATTTAGTACTTGAATTCTTAATATTATCTTTTAAATATTATCTTTTATAAGCATGTCTCCTTTTTTGTCCGAGCAACAATTTATTTTATTTCTGTGTTTACATACATTAGAGTTCTTCTAAAACCCTACAAAAACTAGATATAAACCTATTTAAGTGAAGGCAAGTGATAGGTTTCAGAAGAACTCTATTTACTTAGGGTGATTGGTGAGCATTTGATAGGTAACAAATCTATACACGCAGGTAACTATAGATGTACAAAAACTTTTCTATTTACCATTAAAGATGAGTTTAGTGGTATTCTTATTATTAAGAGATTGGTCTTTTAAGTCAATTCAAAAGGATTATACTATAGAAATCAAATAATATCTAATCCTCAGGATAAGGTATAGATATAAACTTATGGAACCCTTTGGTAGCATCTATTACCAATAAGCAGCAAAATTCATCAGGATCTTTATATACATTTTTGAAATCAACTTGTTTGTCGGGGGTTATCAACTGAGCTTGAACTAAGGCTTCTAAGTAAGTAGCGTAATAATACCACTCATTCTGCATTTCACCCTTGTCTATTAATAGGGGGCCTAGATGTATAGGCGTAGTTGCAATAATAAAGATAGGATAGTCATATTTTCCCCTTTCTCTAATAATGTAAGCAGTCTCTCGTAGCCGATCAGCTACACAAACAAAGTCGCTAGTAATAATACCTAGATATTTACCATCTAATTGATCAGTATCTTGCAGGTTGCTCATAAATGATGCTAATTTTTTTATTTAATTTATTCAAAAATAGGTAATAGTGGTGGAAAATGTTAGCTCAACGGTAGCTAGTAAGCTTATTTTTTATAACCTAAGTCGTCAAAAAATGTATTTAGCCATAAAAATAAATGAGCCACATTACTAAAAGCGTATTGTATAAATTATCCTATTAGCCTTGTTCTGTTGTATTGATATCAAAGAATAGACCTACTGCGAAACAGAGAATCTATATAAAAGTTTAATTTTTGGAAGTTAAATTCACTATTTGTAAAAATTTAACCTGCGTTTTACATGCTTTAAATGCATATTTTCATTTCTTGTATTTTCTCAATTATGCAAAATGCACCTCTACTTTTTTATAACAGTTATTTCGCAGTAGGTCTAATATAACTTCTAAGGTATAACCTATAAAGGATATATAAAGTATTGTACAATTTTAGCTTTATTTTCTAAATTTGTACAAATATATAGAAGTATACAGCCCACTTTACATAAAATAGCAACATAATTTCCTGTTATTGCACTTTTAGGTCCTAGGCAATCTGGGAAAACTACCCTTGCACGCTTAACTTTTTCTAACCACAAGTATGTTTCTTTAGAGGATTTAGATATAAGAACACAAGCTTTAGAAGATCCCAGAGAATTTTTAGAATTTCATGAAAACTCATATGGGTTAATTCTAGATGAAATTCAAAATGCTCTCACGCTTTTATCGTATATACAAACACAAGTAGACCAAACCCGTACGCCTGGCTATTTTATATTAACCGGCTCTCAAAATTTTCTAGTAAACCAATCTATTAGCCAAACCTTGGCAGGTAGAGGATAGCTATTTTTACATTATTACCTTTATCTATATCAGAATTAAAAGGAGCAAATTTAATGCCTGAGAGTATAGAGGAGTTGGTGTATAAAGGTTGCTACCCTGGGTTATATGCTCATAATTTAGATTTATCTATCTGGTATTCAAGTTATACGCTAACCTATCTAGAACGTGATGTAAGGCAGGTGGCAACTATTAAAGATTTACCCACTTTTCAGTTATTTTTAAAATTATGTGCTGGTAGAGTAGGGCAGTTATTAAATGTGTCGTCTTTGGCTAGCGATTGTGGCATTAATATGAAGGCTGCTCAAGGGTGGTTATCGTTGCTGCAGGCAAGCTATATTATATTTTTATTGCAGCCTCATTACAAAAACTTTAATAAGCGTTTGGTCAAGACTCCTAAGCTTTACTTTTATGATACGGGCCTTGCTTGTTCATTGTTAGGAATAACATCTGTAGATCAGTTAAGGACCCATTATATGCGAGGCAGTCTAGTTGAATCTCTTATTATCGCTAATTTTTTTAAAGGATATTATAATAGTGCTCAAATTCCTCGCCTATACTTTTGGAGAGACAACTATAGTCATGAAGTAGATTGCCTGATAGAGCAAGCTGATATCTTAATTCCTGTTGAAATAAAATCTGGCAGGACAGTGGCTTCAGACTATTTTTCAGAATTAACATACTGGTCTAAACTATCTGGTAGCGACCCAGCTGATAATTATCTTGTTTATGCAGTCACAGAAGGACAAAAGCGTAAAAATGGGCAAGTACTTTCTTGGAAAGATTCAGACGCTATTATTCTAGGAAATGTTACATCTAAGTCGTCTTAACTAGCACAGCTACATTTTCTACATGGCTCGTATGTGGAAACATGTCGATGGGTTGTGCATGGGTAAGTACATATCTATCTTGCAAATCATGAATGTCCCTGGCTTGCGTGGCAGGGTTACAGCTTACATAAATAATCTTTTCTGGTGCTACCTGTAATAGTTGTTGAACAACGTCTGGGTGCATCCCTGCTCTAGGCGGGTCTGTTACGATGATATCTGGCCTTCCACATTCTTTAAGTAACTCTTCATTAAATATATCTTTCATGTCTCCTAACCAGAAGCTTACGTTGCTAAGCTGATTAAGTTGTGCATTAATTTGTGCATCCTTGATAGCACTTTCAATCATTTCAATGCCAACTACCTGGCGTGCCTTTCGTGCTAAAAAATGGGCAATGGTACCTACGCCTGTATATAAATCATATACTAGCTCATGTCCTTGTAAATTAGCTAAATCTGCTACTGTTTGATAAAGTACTTTAGCTTGTGTAGAATTGGTTTGAAAAAAGGATTTAGGCCCTATTTGCCATTGAAGTCCGTCAATAACTTCTGTAATAAAAGGCTGGCCTGCATAGCAATGAACTTCTAGGTCGTAAAAAGTTTCATTGTATTTAGTGTTAACTATATACTGCAAAGAGGTAAGTGTAGGAAACTTTTTTTGTATGAAATCCATTATATGCACAATTGGGCCTTCCTGATTTTCTCCAAACTGTACAATAACCATTACTTCACCCGTAGAAGTAGTACGGACAATTAGATTTCTAAGTAGCCCCTGGTGACTCCTAAAGTCATAAAAACTGTAACCATGTTCTCTTGCAAACTGGCCTACAGCCAGTCTAATAGCATTGGATGGTTCTGCTTGTAAGTAACAATGCTGAATATCTACTACTTTGTCGAAGTAGCCAGGCTTATGAAAACCCAAAGCATACCTATCTAAAGGCTGGTCGCTTTGTATTTCTTGCTGTGTTAGCCAACGTTTATTGGAAAAAGTATATTCTAGCTTATTTCTGTAGTATTGATTAGGATCGGCAGCCAATATCTTTGCCACTGGAGGATTGACTATGCGCCCTAATCTAATTAGCTTTTCTTTTACAAGCTGCTCTTTAGCAGCCAATTGAGCTGAGTAGTCGATATGCTGCCACTGGCATCCACCACAGACACCGAAATGCATACAAAAGGGTTGTATACGGTTAGGGCCAGGCTTATGTAGTTGTACAGGAATGGCTTCTGCATAGCCACGCTTTTTTTTCATGATTTGTATATCCATGATATCGCCAGGTGCTGCTTGTTCTACAAAAACAACTTGGTTGTCTACGCGTGCTACACACCTGTTTCCTTCTGCTAAATCGCCAATAATTATATCTTTTATAATCTGTTGTTTGTATTTTGGGGCCATGATAGTGAGCCTAGTTTAAATGCTTATATGTTGCTGCTTGTAATAAATAATACAAAGCTAAGTTAACTTGCATAACTATAAAAAGATTAACTTCTTTTAACAATAGATACTGGTAGGTACTTATTAAAGCTTATGATTCAGTAGTGTTTAATAAGAGCTTAATATTGTACGCGTTCACGGGTCTACTACCTTTAAAATGAGCCAAAAACGTATATTTTATTTAGCAACTACCTATAAAAATTATTGGTTATGGTTAGTATACGGTTAATTTTTATTCTTAGCAACCAAGTGACTTTTTATACTTTAAACAATGAGTTGCTAGTATTGGCAGATACGTGAACGCATACTAAGTATTAATGTTTATACAGCGAGCTTGATACATAAATATGCTTCAGTTAACGAGTAAGAATATTTATGATATGGCTTGATAAGAAAAGTAAATGTTGCTATAAATATTAATATACAATAAGAGAAGTTATTACCTATAGCTAGCTTAAAAGCTAAATTAAAAGAAATATTTTAACAACTTTGCAAAGTTATAGCTTAGGTTAAAGTTAAGATTAGTATTAACAAATTTATCTGCTTTTATTATATCTATTAAGCCTGAATAAATATAAAACCCTAGCCCTAAGCCAAGCGCAAATTCATAATTAAATCCACCCACAATTCCTAGTTGAAACCGCTGTAGTGAGATTTTACTTTTTGCTTCTGTTAGTGTTAGGTAAACCATCTTATAGTTGCAAGTACTTGAATCTTGCGTTAATTCTGCTTTTTGTGTTACAATAAGCTCACCATCAACTATATAACCTAGTTGAAATCCACCAAAGAAACAACATCCTTTCCATTTAGGAATGGGGTAAAATCTTATAGTAATAGGTACGTCAATAGATTTTATTTTAACCTCTGTAGAGAAATCTTTATCTTTACTTAACACTATTAATTTAGCCCTACAACTTTTTCTAACATACGTCACACCAGCTCTAATGCCTAAGCCTCTATAAAATTTATATTCACCAAAGAATTCATATTCTTGTTCCCAATTGTAGTATCCTAAAAGTCCTATTCTCCAATCCAAACCAACTTTTGTGTTTTCTGATTTGTTGGTTGGTAAGGTGCTAGTGTTCTTTTTAGATGAAACCTCTTTTCCATATACTACTTTGCTGCAAGCTAATGCTATAACGATCAAAGACAAATACGTTTTCATATGCTTCATTGTTCTAGGCTTATATTATGTTTTATTATTCAATATTGGGTATCCTAAAAATAGATATGAGTTTAAGCACTTATCTTATTAGCTTATATATCAACTAATAATTTATTAAATTTATCCAACACATCATAGCTAGAATTATATTCTTGCTAGTGTGTACTATGTCAAAATGTGAATTTATAAGCCGAGGACATTACAGAATTCTTGTATGGCCTTTTGGTAATATTTGATCTTGCCTAGCATGTAGCTGCTGTGGTTTTATATATGTGGCGGGCTGTGTTTCCTTGTTAAGTATATAACCTCAAGAAGCATACATATTTAAGATTATCATTTTAAAACTTTTGCAAAGTTATAGCCAACAGCCCAATATAAGTTCCAACCATTATACTTTTCTGCTTGTATTACATCTATGAGAGCGTTGCCTGCACTAAATCCTAAAGTTAGTCCAGGTCTAAACTCATAACTAAATCCTCCTACAATGGCACACTGAAACCTAGTAGTTTTAACCAATTTACTTACTTGAGTTAGTGTTAAAGTTTCTATGATATCCTCTTCTTGTTGGTTTGTTCCTGAAGTTCTTGCTGTTTTTCTAATCCAAAATTTTCCATCAACTACATAACCTAATTGCATACCTCCAAATAAACAAAGCTGTCTAGTCTTTTCTGGATAAACTCTTAAAAGAAGGGGTAAATCAATGCAATGTATTGTGCACCGTACAGGGTAAAATATAACACCTTTGCCTTTTTTATCACTTAAAGCAATAGAGTCAGCACCATACACATTTGCGAAATATGATATTCCTGTCCTAATTCCTAGTGACTTGTTTAATCTATATTCAGCAAATGCTCCAGCTTCTAATCCAAAAAATCCAAACCCTATATGAACACCTAACTTCTTTTTTTCTCTTTATTACGTATTAATTCATTCCTGGGTTGTATACCTGCCGCAACTTTGCCATAACTAAAACTAAGTTTTTCCAAGATTAAGATTATAAAAAATAAATAATGATATTTCATCTTGTATTGCATGGTTGGTAGATATATATATGTTATGGGTTAATAGTTAAGTATAAATCTACAAATTTAATAGATTTTAAAATTGTGTTTTAAAAAAATAATTTTTACATCGTTTGCGTAACTTATACTCGCTAAAAGCACTTGCTTCGATTACCAAATTAAGGGGGGTAAAGGTACTTTACCATTAAGGGCAACTAATGTTGTTTAGTTTGTTGACTGATGCTTTATTCTTACCTTTTTAGGCGATATCTCTTGTCCATATGTCAATGAGCTAAAAAGCAGCACTACATGATAGAAGATAGATATCTTGTTGATATATTATATGTCCTAAAGTTTATGGATTTTATACTGCTTCAATATAATGTTATAAAACCAGATATTTATTTTAAGCTTCTACGGCCTGCCGTACGGACATAGGAAGACTTTTCAATGCGTACGACTTAATAGTTGAAAGGACAAAAGAAATTTATTTGTATGCGTTATATATTGCTAGCAACATACACGTCACTACTGTATTATTGCTATTATTAACCTATATGGGTCTTTTTAATGAGCTTGTGGAAGTTTGATTTTTACTTTTCTTTTTATTTCTTCAAAAGATGCCTTGAACTGATGTTCGGTATGTAGCATATCATCCACTGCTTGTATGGCATGAATAACGGTACTATGGTCTCTACCACCACAATATTGTCCAATTGATTTTAAAGAGTGATTGGTGTAGTGTTTTGCCAAATACATGGCTACTTGTCTGGCAATAACAATTTCCTTTTTACGTGTTTTACTTTTAATACTTTCTAAAGAAACATTAAAATGCTCTGTAACTATCTTGTGCAGATAATCTATACTTATCTCAGTATCAATATCATGCACAATATTTTTCAACACCTGCTTGGCAAGTCCTAAATCAACATCTCGTTTGTTAAGAGAAGCGTGTGCAATTAAAGAAATAATTACTCCTTCTAGTTCACGAATATTAGTGTCTACACTTTGGGCGATATATTCTACTAGATCTTCCCCTATATCTATACCATCCGCTTGTATTTTGTTTTTGATAATAGCTATGCGTGTTTCAAAATCTGGCTGCTGCAAATCAGCTGTTAAGCCCCATTTAAATCGAGAGAGCAATCTTTCTTGCAAACCTTTCAAATCTCGTGGTGGGCAATCGCTGGTCATCACAATTTGTTTGCCAGACTGGTGTAGGTGATTAAAAATATGAAAAAATATTTCTTGTGTTTTTTCTTTACCTACTAAAAACTGTACATCATCTAAAATAAGTACATCAGCTTGTAAATAAAAGTGTGTAAAATCTTGTACACTGTTATTGCGTAGGCTTTCTATAAATTGAGTGGTAAATTGTTCAGAAGAAGCATAGAGTACAAATTTATTGGAAAAATGCGCTTTTACTTCGTTGCCTAGCGCTTGTACAATGTGGGTCTTTCCTAATCCTACTTTACCATACAACATCAGTGGATTAAAAGCATTGTTGCCAGGCTTTTTAGCTACAGCTTGTGCAGCAGACCTTGCTAATTGGTTACAGTCGCCTTCTATGAAAGTTTCAAAGGTATAGTTAGGATTTAAATAGGAAGCTTGATGAAGATCTTTAAAATTTTTAAGGGTAAACGGATTGTGTGGAGAATCAGTTAAAGACGGTTGGTTATTATTTCCTTGAATATAATTTCGCTGAGTAGGTAAATTAATGGTAACAGGAGCCCTCTGGTTATTTCCTTGATCAACAATAATAGAATATTCTAGTCGACCTTGTGGTCCTATTTCTTGCATTATTACCTGGCGTAATAAACCTAAATAGTGTTCTTCTAACCATTCATAAAAAAATTGGCTGGGTACTTGTATGGTTAATATGTTATTCTCTAATTTTTTAGGAACAATAGGTGTAAACCAAGTTTTAAAGCTTTGTTCATTAACTTGGCCTTTTATAAATGCTAGGCAGTTGTTCCAAATTAATTCACATTGACTAGGCATAACTTCTGAATTGGACGCTACAGTGTGGAGCTAAAATTATTAAAAAAGAATCAATTTATAATGGGCTTTTCTTTGTTCTGCTAGTTAAACTAAAAATTGGTAAATAACAACCCTAAATCAGTTTACATAAATAATTTTTCGTTGCTTTCCTATCTAGTTGCTAATCAAAATTTTAAACATATTGTTAAGTATTTTGTTTGTTGTACTACTATGAAATTGTGGTTATAAGAGGAAGCTTTTATATAGCCTATTGAAGGCTTGTGTCATAATCTAAATAACCGCTTAGCTTTGTAAGCATAACATGTAGTTAGAAAAGAAGTTAGGTATGTAGTTCGCTTTTTTATAAGTACATAGGTAACTTGCATATGCTTTATATTATTCGTGATATGTTTTATAAAACTCCTAAACTACCAAGTTGCTTATTGAAATAATTGCTTCTCTGGTTAATTACTAGCAACTTAATTTATTTATTGGATAATATATTACTAATATGCTAGTAATTAGTGTTTTAA